>CAISZN010000327.1 GCA_903889985.1 uncultured Hyphomicrobiales bacterium
CTCTTCACGCAGGAAGTCATGCCCCGTCTCAAGGATCTGAAGCCCGCATACAATCGTCCGTGGGGTGAGGCTGCGGAATGAGTTAGCACTCTTGGTATCAGGAGGGGCCTGAGCGGCCTCAAGCGGGCTTTGTGTTCGCTGACTGCCTGCAACCCTATATCACCGTGCGACGTCTCTTCGAAGCTTACAGGGGTGCGTATGTTGACTGTGGTCAAACGACGAGTGGCGGAACGGCCTTCATGTCGCTGGGCTATACACGCGATGCGAAGCGGATGCTGAGGCAGGCGCGAAAGAACTTCTTTGGTTGATGCGCACGCTTGCCGTACCCCAGCAGAAGGACGCGCCGGGCTACGCCGCAGTCGGCCTGAATGTTCAGGCATTGCGTGGTGCCTATTCGGGACGAACCGAGGACATGTGCGGGCAGAGGCTCGAGTATCAGCGAGAGCAGGGAGTCATCATGTATGGGCACCCTGACTCAGTGGCGCGGCTGATTCGGCGCTTCTATGAGCTTGTTGGTGGCTTTGATCATCTGTTGGTGATGCAGCAGGCTGGGCACCTGAACCACGAGCGTACAGTCGCCAGCATGAAGCGATTTGCACAGGATGCTTTCCCGCAGATCCGTGATCTACTGCGCACCAAACCCCTGGCAAAGGCCCAGGCCTTTTGAGGCCATATAAGGTTTCGAGGACATAGGAATAAGATTTCAGAAATCGAAGTCTCGACGACAAACAGGGCGACGGTGGAGACAGCCACCGTCGCCCTTTTGCTCAGACCAGCGATCCCGGTGATTTACGGTAACGAGTCGCAATTGCTTCAGCTGTGCGATAGGCGAGGGCCTGGATGGTGAGCGTTGGATTGAAACCACTCATAGTGACATGAGTGGCGCTGCCCACAACGAACAGGTTCGGAATATCCCAGACCTGCCCGTAGCTATTGACGACCGAGTCCCGAGGATCCGATCCCATGCGCGCGCCGCCCTGGTGATGGGCGCCTGGCGACCCCGGGCTCAGGGCGCCGAGCCAGACTTTGGAAGCACCCATGGCATGACCTATCTCCTGCAACTTTTCAGAGAGGAATGCGATGCGCTTCTGCTCATCCGGGCGCCTCCAGTCATAGGTCATTCTGGGAGCCGGAAGACCAAACATGTCACGATAGTTGGGGTCAAGGTCGATCATGTTTTCCGCGTAGGGCAAGTGTTCCGTCTGCGCATTGATCGCCGCGAAGCGGGTATAGTATTTGGCGAGGAACTCCTTATAGGCAGCACCCCATCGAGGCGTACCTGGGGGAGGTGTGAGGCTCATCGCCGTGCCGATCGGTCCCGCCTCAAGATCGGCCGGATGCACTGAAATCTGGGCGCCACGAATGAAGCCGAGGTTCGAATGGTCAAAATTGTCGGCGTTGAAGTCGTCGACCGTATGTCTTTGTGCGCTAGGGCCCATGAAGATATTGACGCGCTGATTGTCAAATATGGCAAAGGCGCGGGCGCCAATATGGGCCATGATGTGCTTGCCCAGATGGCCGCTGGCATTGCCAAGACCACTAGGGTGCTTCTCCATCTTTGAGAGAAGCATCAGGCGAATGTTGTCATAGATGAAGCCACCGAGAATCACGATGTCGGCATCCACACGGTTCTCCGAACCATCTGGACCGAAGTAGGTCACGCCGGTGGCCTTGCCCGTGCTGTCCATATTGACCTTCGACACCATGGCGCCGGTGACCAGCTTGAAGTTCCCGGATTTCTCCGCCTCAGGAACTTTTGTCAGATTGATGCTTCCCTTGGCGCCTACAAAGCAGCCAAAGGCCTGGCAGAACGTGCAGTACGTGCAGGCAGGCCGGTCACCATAGGGCTTCGAATTGATCGCCCTTGGGGAGGGAAATGGATGATATCCCAGTTTCTTCGCGCCTTCATCGAACAGCATGCCCGCCTGATCGAGCTCAAGCGGAGGCATGGGATATTCGTTCTGACGCGGGGCTTCGAAGACATTGCCGCCGGCAATCTTGCTGCCTTTCAGGTTTCCGGCGCGTCCGGAAATACCGACCTCACGTTCGGCACGATCATAATAGGGCTCCAGTTCATTGTAGCTGAGCGGCCAGTCAATGACCGATGATCCTTCCGGCACCGCCTTTTCGCCATATCGACTGATCGTTGAGCTTCGAACCTTGAAATCGTCTTCATGGAAACGCCAGGACAGGGTCCCGTAATGGACGGTCCCGCCGCCGACCTGATTGCCATTGTTCTGGCCGGCGATCGGAGTTGCCTTGGCATTTGCATTGGGGCGCCAGGTCACTGGCTGCTTCTTCACATTGGGCCGGGTTTCTTGCCGTTGGAAATAGCGCAGTTCGTCGAGGGACTGGAAGTTGGCGGTTGAGAGTTTCGGCCCGCGCTCGAGGCCGATGACCTTCATGCCTGCTTTGGCGAGTTCGGCCGCAATGATGCCGCCCGAGGCACCGACGCCAACGATCACCACATCAGCTTTGTCGTTTGCCATGGTTCACTTCCTCCGGCCGGTGGTCTTTTCGACCGATTGAATGCCGATGATGGGCAATCGTGTGAATTCTCCCTTGTTCTTCAGATCGGCCGTTGTGAAAAGACGCTGGGCTCCTGGAAATCCCACAAGCCGCCAGCCCACAAAGTCCTTGTTTCCGCCATAGACGGGATCAGAGAACATCCCCTCCATCGTGTGGGTCCTGAGCGTATTGAAAAAGGCTTGACCTGCCGGCCAGGTAAAGCCCGTTGCCTTGCCTGCCTCCATGGCGGCGAGCGCCTCCTCCTGCTGGGCAGGTTTGAGATAGACGAAGCTGTCTTTGAACTTCTCGTTGCAAAAGGCCTCGAGACCAATCAGCCCCTGGCGATAGAACTCCTGCTGGTCTGCATAGGCACCGGCCAGTGACAGATCGATATAATTGAGGACATCTGCATCGGTCGCTCCAGGGCTTCCTGGCTGTCCCGGCATGATGCGCTCGGCAATGGCAGCCACTGTCGAGGCTTCATCATCGCTCAGGAAGGCGCGATGCTTGTCGTTGAGCGGCGTGCTCTGGAGCGCAGGCGCAATGTGCCCTGCCTTGGAAGGAGCCTGACGGGCATTTGCCTCGCTCGTCCCGCCGGCGGCCCCGGCAATCGCACCTACGCTGGCTGCCGATTTAAGCAAGAATGACCGTCGAGCCTTGTCATGCTCAGCCATTGGGTTCCTCCCCATAGATTGTCTTGTTCTCGCCGTTCAAAGAACGACTGCAGGGGCAGTCTGCCGCACGGCGGCCCATGCAGCAAGGGTCACCTTCACCTATTGGCCATGGTCCATTTCATCAGCAGTACCGGACCCTTGAACCCTACGTCGTTGCTTGATCTCGTGGGCTTGAGGGGCTGATGGCGATAAATATTTCTAAAATTACAATTTTGTAGCTGGTTGGCTCGCGCTCAGGTCCGCCGTCTCGCTAGGCATGGGGTTGAATGAATTCCAAGGCCAAGCGTGAAAGGTGTTGACCCGCAACAGGCGACCTGCCGAAATAGGCTAATCACCGAGCCGAAGAGTTGGGGAGCAAGGGAGGATGGCGATGCAGGCGAAGCGCTGTGTTCGACGATTTCTGTTAGCTATCGTGTACGCCTGCACATGCTTGTGCCTTTTCTCCGGTGGCAGCTCTGCACTCGCCACGCCTGAGGCGGTTGCTTCTTTTTACTCCGGCAAGACGATCCGCATGCTGATTAGTGGCCCGCCCGGCAGTGGCTATGACATTTATGCGCGCCTGCTGTCCCGGCATATGGGCAAGCATATTCCTGGAAATCCCACATTCGTGCCGGAAAACATGACAGCTGCAGGCGGCCTAGTGCTGCTCAATACAGCCTATAATACCGGACCGTTCGACGGCACCTTGATGTTTACGCTGCACTTCAATCTGCCACTCTATCAGGCCATTGGCGGAGTTGGGGTTCGATTCGATATTGCCCGCATGTCGGGAATAGGCAGATTGCTTGCCTCCAATGCAGCGACAGGCCTCTACAGCCAGTCAGCATCAGGCGTAACAAACGTTTCAGAAGCAAAATTTCGTAAGACGGTCATTGGAAGTGCTGGTGCAACATCGAATTCAACGCTGTTCCCTTTGGTCATGAATCGTATCCTCGGAACGCAAATAAAGGTCGTCTCAGGATATGACGGCGAAACGGCCATTTTTCTCGCCATGGAGCGAGGCGAAGTCGATGGCTTTGGGGCTTATTCCTACCTCACCTTTAAATCTGTTCATCCTGAATATCTGACACAAAAGCTTGTCTTGCCGCTTGTGCAGTGGGGCGCTGTGCGCGAGCGTGAGTGGCGAGATGTACCCACAGCTGTTGAAGCGGCAGAGTCGCCGCGAGATAAGCAAGCCATGGGGCTTATCTCCGCGGGCTCGGACATTGGATTTTCCTATTTCGTCGGCCCAGGGGTCCCGCAGGAGCGGATTGACGCCCTGCGCCAGGCTTTCCAACTTGTGCTGAAGGATCGGGAATTTCTCGCAGAAGTGGAGCAAGCAAAGCTGTCTTTACGGCCGATGTCGGGTGACGATATTCAGGCCCTGGTGCGCAGTGTCCTGACTGCACCAAAGGATGTCGTCGAACGAGTCATTGATGTCACCAAACTCGAGAACTAGGGGAGCCTTGAACAGAAATGTCGATCGAGACCCAATTACGTGAGAAGCTCGCTACCTGCACGCGTATCCTTGCTATGCAGGAGTTGATGGGGCTCTTTGGACATATAAGCGCTTATGACCCCGAGAAGGGGCGGGTCTATCTGTCGCCCGGCATGGGGGCAGAAAAATCAACTGTTGGTATCGAACAAATCCTGACAACCGATGTCGATGGCGTCGTCATTTCAGGAGATCAGCGCCTTCCTGCCGAATGGCCCATTCATACAGAGATTCATCGACGTCGCAAAGATGCACTTGCCGTTGCGCATCTGCATTCTCCCTATGCGACGCTGTTTTCCATTTCTTCGCGAAAATTCCGTCCAGTCACTCTTCAGGGCAGCATCTTTGATGCTGATATTCCTGTTTATGAGGACCCACGCCTGGTTCGTACCACTGAGCAGGGAGTAGATCTCGCCCGGCAGGTTCAGGATGCTCCAGTGATCTTCATGCGCGGGCATGGTGTTGTGATTGTGGCTCGGGATGTGGAAGAGTTGCTGTATTCTGCTCTCATCCTAGAAGACGAGGCCCGCAAGGCTGTCGATCTCGCAGCTTTGGGAGAGCATCGTTGCCTTGATCATCGCGAATGCATGGCTTTCGGCGGAAGGAAGGATCTGCCCGATCGCTCAAAGCGCGCGTGGAAATATTACTGCCAGATGGAAGAGCGCTGGGATAAAAACCCGGGAACGGGGCGGGTTCCATTCGTCTGATCTGTGCTAGCTAGGAAGGGCTTCGCCTGCGACGCAAGCAGGGCTAGAGCCCTCAAATTCATCCACACGTAGACGGCCGTTTCTGATCGCAACGCCAAGAAAGCGAGTTTCCCGCCTTGCTGGCAGAATTCCATACAGTTTGTCATCATGAACAAAGCATTTTGTCCAGTTGGGGAAGCGTGAGGGCTCTTGTGCAGGAAGACAAAATCATTCCAGAATGCCGGTGTCGAAATGATCGTTAAGGGTGGTGCCAGAGCGGTTTGTTTCGGCGCGGCGTTGCTTGTCCTGCGCTTTTGGAAGTCTCAGAGTAGCTGAATGAAGATGGTCCGTTTCCTGACGAAAGTCCTGCCATCGCGTATTCTGCGATCGCTATTGATCGTTGCCGCCATTGCAGCGCTCAACTTC
>CAISZN010000328.1 GCA_903889985.1 uncultured Hyphomicrobiales bacterium
AGCGGCGGGACTTACCGCTGCGAGTTGGGCCGATGATCAGAATATGTTCTTCGCCGTCGAAGATGACGGCTTCCCCCGTCAACTTCCCGCCGCGCATCCGTTCGCCTAAATACATATTACAATTCGTCCGAGGGTTTCGAGAAAGACCGAGGGGCTGGCTCCGTTAGTTTCTTATAGGCTTGTTCTACGTGAAAGAAATACCAATTTCCCCACTTTTCTTCATGGTCTCGTATTGTATGAAGAAAGAAGTCCTTTATGAAATCACGCGCCTTATGGGTTGCTTCCATTTTGCTCCGACTAGTTGCATCCGCAGTATTCCAGCCTTTGACATTTCGGCTGTCATCAGTGATTTTCCAATTATAAATAAACTCGTGGCCATAGACTGATCGTTGCAGAATCCCTGTCGCTGCAAAATATTTCCGAGAATGCCATTTCTCCTGGCTCGCCCATTTCGAAATGATTAATGGTTTGCTGCGAAGCCTTGCGACCCCATCTTCACTTTCGACTAAGTTGCGTCTCACCTCTTCGTTCCAATAGAGCTCTTCTCTTTGCTGACGAATGAGTTCGTCTTGAGGCGGCTCTGGCCACACTTCCAGAATCTTCTTCCAGACATCCCAAAAATCCTCCCGAAAATTCGGACTATTACCGAAGTCTTGTATCATCCCTTCGGGAGTTCTCGGGAAATCGGACTCTGGGAATCTCGCATCGACTACGCTCTTCAGCGCATCAATTTCTGCGGCGACTACCTGTCGCGCTGCCGCCGCTTCGGCATCGACTGCACGTCGTGCCGCCGCCTCTGCGGCAGCGTCCTTGAGATGCTCCTCGATTCGACTGGCGGCTTTGGCGGCCTGCTCCGAGGCCACCTTGAGCGTCTTGGCGGCGGCGGTCTTCACCCAGTCGCCGAGTGGCGCGGGGTTGGGAGGCTGCTGTTGTTGCTCGGCGGTTGGCCCGCCAGCGCTCTTCAGGGTCTCATCGATCTTCGCAGCCGCCTTGGCCGCTGCGGATTTCATCCAATCGCCTAACGCCACGTCGCCGCACTCCGAAGTTTGGAAATATCAAGCACATCTGAGCTGGCCTGGCACGTGGATCAGCCAGCACGCGGGGCAAGTATATCCTCTGGCCCCGTGTCCGTGACGATGCGTGCGGGAAAAAGCTGGGCGTGTCGGCACCCTGACGCTGCTTCCTGAGCCGGTTCCTGTCCTCTGTAACGGATGCTGGCGGACGCTTGCGCGCTGTGTCGCTGCCAAAGCTGCCGCCCGAAACGCACCCTGACGGCGGGAACAGCTCGGGCCGGAAATCTCATACCGCGCGGAGGGGGTGGCCCAAAACCTCGGCGGCTTATCGCCCCCTGCCCCCGCGCCCTCGTCCTCGTTCGACCTGCCTTTGTCGCTGTATCTCGCGCAATTCCTCCGCGCGCGCTTCTTTCTGACGTATTTCGCTGAGAAATTTTACGGTCGCCTCGTGGGAAGCTGTTGCATCGGCGGACATTCCAGGTTCGGGCTTTTTCCCGATGCCTTGCATCGTCTCGTTGTGCGCGGCGCGCTGCACTTCCTGTCGGCGATCATCGTCTTGTTTGGCTTTCGATGGCTGTTCGGACTCCACCTTGGTTGGCCGAGCATGGTCGCGCTGTTGCGTCGGTGATGGCGTGGCAGCCTGCTTCTCCTGCGCCTCCGCCTTCTGACGGTCGCGCTCGGCAATCGCTTCCTGCAATTTGGCGCGCTCTTCGCGAAGCACTTTGGCATTGTTGCTATAGTGCTGGGCGTTTTGCATATCGCGCTCGGGCTGGGTGAGCTCGCGTGGTTCCTCGCCGCGCTCTTTGGCATCCTGCACGGCCTTCTCATAGTCACCGGGTCGATACAGCTTGCCCGTCACAATCTCGCTGATCGTGGCAAGACGGGCGCTACCCAAGGCCAGATACTCATTGCCCTCGATCTCCTTACGCAGATCGATCAATCGGCGCTGTTCCGGATCGACTTCCTTGGCGGCTTCGCGGGTAAGCTCGGCTTGCTGGCCCATGAACTTGCCGTATTCATCCATCGACGCGCGCGCGAGGGATCGATAGGGACTGGAAGGATCGTAGTTGTCACCGAGCGACTGTGCGTATCGGACATCCGCGCTCGTGATCTCGCCGTTTGAAACGCGCGTTGCATCTTCGCTGTGCTCCGTCTTGCGCCGCTCTTCTTCCACCGCGCGCGCATCGACGGCCTGCTTTTCCTTGTCCGCGAGGAAGGCTCGGCGCGCGGTCTCCTGGCGCTCCATCTCGTCCAGATATGCGGCCTCTCTCTTAACCTGCTCATCGGCAAGATCGTCGCTGTAAGGTTCCGTCATCGGACGCGGCTCCTGTTTGCTCGCTGTCAGGTCGGTGTGAATTTCAGTCAGTTCGTCGAGGGCCTGCGCACGCGTGGTCTTCGCGCGCTGCATCTCCTTGGCCTCGGTCACGCTTGGCAATGCGGACCGGTCGAGATCGGCCATGAGAGCGCGCGTCTCGGCCGCCGTCGCCTGGGTGATGCGTTTGCTAAGGGCATGGTCGCCGCCCGCGTGATCGATAACAACAAAATCTCGCACGTCGCCGCGCGCCAGGATCAACCCGCGCTCGTTGAGGGCGGCGGCGAAGGCTCGGCCATTGTCCGCGCTCTGCCAGCAATCGTGGATCGTGTTGCGGATCGCCTTGAGGTCAGTATCAAGGCGGCGCGATTGCTCAAACTCATCGCGGGTTGCGGTCTGAGTTTGGTCGTCAGCAGCGCGCGCGCTGCTGACTCGCGTGAGATCCAACTCGGCCTCCAACTCGCGGCAAATTTCTTTCAGCTTGTTTTTGTAGAGGCCAGGGTCAATCGCCTTCATCGTGTCCAGGTCGATCCGCGACCAGGCGATGTGCATGTGCGTCTCACCGTCTGCTTGATGGTGAAACGCCACGGCCCGTCCCTGCCCCTCGAAACCAAGCTCCTTGTCGATCCGGTCGGCGATGCGCTGCCACTGGTCCAGCGCAAGATGCCCCTCCCCTTCCGGCAACCGGACATAGGCATGAAAAAACGGCTTGGTCGCGCGCGTCGCTTCGGACTGAATCTGCACGTCGATGAAAGCGTCCCGGATGTTGTCGGCGGCAAAGCCACGCAAGCTGACAAGCTCGGCGCGCTCCCCGTCTTTGCCGGTCGTCAGATACGCCGCCAGCTTCGCGCCGTGCGCGTGCAAATTACCTTTGGCTATCATAACCGAGCGCCCGCCGGATTGCGGCGAGGACACCGCGCAACTCGTCCATCGCCTCCGCCATATAGGACGGCGGCTCTTGTCCGCTGTTCAACGCGTAGGCGATTTGGTTGACATTATTCCCAACGCGATTGAGATCGGCGTTTGTCAGCGCGAGCAATTCGCGATCAACCGGCGCGCGGCGACGGGCGCGCGGACCGGCGGTCTCGAGCGCACATGCACGCAAGAAAGCGCCAACGGTCAGGCCGGTCGCGCTCGCTCTCGCCTCAAGATCGGCAACCTCGGTGTCGTCGAACCGTGCTGCGCGGACGTGTTTGCGCTGTCTCTCTTCGCTACCGCTGCGCGGCTTCGGCACCGTCCGAAGCCCACTGGGCGCGGCGGGTTCATGGGCGGTCAGGGCTGCGGATTGGCGGTCAGGCATGGGCGCAGTTGCGTGGTTCGGGGTTGGTGCTGGAAGGGGTGCGACACCCCTTCTGGCGTCGGGGTGCAGGGGCGACAGCGGCCTTGCCAGAGAGGGATGCAACGGGAGAGGCCGCGCCTCTCCCTTGCCAAGGTGAGCCTGCCGTGCCCCGTTTTCGGGGCTCTCGGCGGGCGTGGTGCGGTTTTACCGCACCCAACTTGCTGCCTTCCTTATCCATGCCATAAGCCTAATAGCAAGCCGGAATCGAGTGCCACAAAATTCCGCCGAAGCCCCTGATTTTCCCCCTGTCCCTTCATGCGATTGGCTGCTTTCCGTGCTTTCGGAACAGGTCGTTGATCGCCTCGTTGATCAGCGCCTCTGTCGTCATGTCGTTGTCTGTGGCGAGGTTCTTCAGCTGCTTGTGGGCGGCTGGATCAAGGGTCGTCGTCACCTTCTTCTTGCCCGCGCGGGTCGCCGCATAGAAGCCCGCCGGACGCGCGGCGGGGGCCGATTGGCGGGCGGGGACGCTGCCGGAAGGGATGCTGAGGGGTGCTGTAGCAGGCGGCTCGACGGCTGCCGCTTGCCTCATGCTGTCTGCCAAACTGGGCCGCTTGCCGCTCATAATTGCCTCGTTGCCTTATTGCTGATCTGCCATATTGCCAGCAATAAGGCAAATTGGCAATACGGCAATTGCCTTATTTGAGGATTTTGCGGAGCCAGGCGTAAAGGTCGGCCACGTCCTGTCCCGCCTTCCCTTTGGGTTCGTATTCCTGTGCGGTCTGGCCTGAGGTGAGCGCGTGGGCGTAGGCCGCGCGTTGCTGCAAGGACACCGGGGCAACCTCAAGACCGTGTATAGCAACGGCGGCTGTGGCATCGGCCAGCACATTTGGGGCGCGGTTCGGCATGGCGTTCAAGACGACAAAGGTCGGCTTGCCCGCCAGCTTGGCGATGCGCGCGGTCGGCCCTATGGCGCGAAGATCGAGGATGCCGGGGCGGCACGGGATCAGGATGAGATCGGCAACCTCGGCGGCGGCAAGGGCCACGTCGCCAGCATGAGGGGCGCTGTCGATCAAGGCTAGATCGGCTCCACCATTGCGCGCGGCCTCAAGGGCCTGCGGCAATCGGCTCGCGGGCATCGGCACGACAACCGGCGTCTCGTGCTTTCGGCTGTCCTTCCATCCCGCGGCGCTTGCCTGCGGATCGAGGTCAATCACGGCTGCCAGCTGACCGGCCTCCTCGGCGGCAACGGCCAGGTGCAGGGCGAGGGTGGTTTTGCCGCTGCCCCCCTTCTGGCTGAGGATCGCTATGGTCTTCATCGGGTCTCCATTGCCATATTGCCAGCAATACGCGTTGCTGTATTGCTGGCAATATATAGGAGAATCAATCAAACACTAGGGGAAATCAGTATTGCCAAATTGCTGGCAATGTGGGTTGCCAGCAATTAAGGCCGCGACGGCGGTCTACCGTCCGCGCCCGCCGCGTCCTGTTGGCCGTCCTCCGCGATCCCACGAGGTCGGCTCCAGAATAAAGGTTTCCTCTCGCACAGGACGGGGCTTTGGAAGGTCGGACACTTGGCCGATCAGAATTTCAGTGCTGGTGCGCGCCATGAACTGGTCTCCGGCGATGCCCGCGAGTGTCACCTCAACGCGATGCCCCGGCTCCGCCGTGGCGATGTAGCGGTCCTGGATAGGGAAGCGAAGCGCGCGCATATTGTCCAAGGCCTTGCGCAGGGCCTCCACGCGCACGGGATCGCTAATCTCGCGGAACATGCGCCGCATCTCGCCGTTGTCGTCTTGTTCGTTGGCGGCAATGCTGGCTCTGACCATACGCTCATGGGTCACCACGGAAAAATCGAGCTCATGCCCCGCTTGTTGCGCCAGCTGCTCCACGAAAACACGTTGTGTGCGTCCGTTGCCTTCACGGAAGGGGTGAATGGCGTTGATCTCGGCAATGAGGTCGGCGGCGCGTTCGGCAAAAACGTCACGCGACAGACCGGCTAGATATTTGTCACCGTGAAGCTTGTCCTCCACGCGTTCCAGCGCGTCGGCGATGTGCGCGCCAGGCAGAAAAGGACTCCCGTCCACCTTCCGCAACAACGGCTCGGTCGCAACCGTGCCATCAGACAGCCGCACGGGCTCATTCCGCGTGTGCCCGGCCCATTCGAAAACATCCTGAAAAAGATGGTGATGGATGGCCTTGAGGTGCGCGGCGTCAAAGCTGGCCTGTGGGCCTTTCCCTGCGGTGATTTCGACAATGCGCATGGCAACAAGCGCTGCGCTGATGCGCTCTAAGTCGTCGTGGCTTTTGATGCCAAGCTTGTTTTTGATGGCGGCGTCGTCTGGATCAATGTCCGGATAGGTGTAGTTCGGCACGGCTTAGGTGAGGCCGAGCATGGCCTTCAACCGTGGAACCATATCGGTAGCCTCGATCTCGCCCTGGATATAAGCCTCAAAAATGGGGTCGGTTTTCGGATCGCGGCTGATGCCTTCGATTTCGTTGTGGGCGTCCGCACGGCGCACGTTTTCCCGACGGCGGGCAATCTCGCTGCGGTTTGGCTTGATGATGGTGATGTCGTCCATGGGCTGATTCTATCATAGTTCACGGCGAAATGCACCTGCGCAGAGAGAGATTGCCTTATTGCTGGCAACGCGTATTGCCGCATTGCCAGCAAATAATAGCCCTTTGTTCGACGCCCGCCGCAGGCGTCTTAGGCGTCGATTGATTACGGGACGCCCTTCGTCCCGACAGGTTCAGAACTTCATGGCGCGCAGGGCGGGTCAAAAGCGCCGCGTCCTTCACGCGGCGGCACCGGAAGATTTTTCGCTCTTCGCGAAAAATACCGGAGCCACCTTTTGACGCGACCGAGCACCGTGGCATCTGGTTGTCACCGCCGGGAAGGGCAGGGGCCTCGCCGATTTCGCCCGGACGCCTGCACACGCTCCCCTTCATGAGCAATCTTGCGATCTCTCCACCACACGGGCCTATCCGTTGGCGCACAGGTTCCCGGTTGTCCAAAACCTCGGACAATTTCCTTGTTGCAAATATCCCCCTAGGGGTGTGGGGAGCGGGAGCGTCCCCACTTTCAATCTGGTTTGCGCGCCCTTGGCGCGCTCCGATTAGGCGGCTTTGCCGCCTTCCTTGGCCTCGATCGCCTTTCCAAGCCTCAAAAGGGTCTTCAACAGCCCCTCGGACATGCCTGAAAGGTCGCTAGAGTTATCCACAGGCTCCTTCTTAAGTATTGAAGAATCTTGATTCAGGGTTCCAGGGGGATTTTCCGACTTAGAAGCCCCCCCCTGATCCGGCCGCCCCTGCGCACAGGGCAGGGGGTCGCGGAAGAGGTAGGCGTTGCTGGTCCTGATTGTGCGCCAGCGGCTCACCAGATTGCCGAACAGGTCGCGCTCCTTCACCTGCTCGCGCACGATCCGGTTGACCCAGGTCAGCACGTCAGCGGCCTCAAGGGCCTTGATCGCCTCATAGACGGTATCCCGGCTGCATCGGGCCTTATCAGCTATGGTTTCGTAGCTGGGGAAGCACAGGCCGGACTTGCTGTTGTGGAACCCCCATAGCAGCGCTTCCAGAACCTCGATGAAGGCGCGGGTGAGGGGGCCTCGGTGCTGGCCTGGCTGCCGGTGCTTGGCGCTCCAAGCCTCGGCATAGACCCTGATCCGCACTTTGGCGTTGCGGTCGAGAGAGATTCCGCGCGCCGGGCCAAACACCTTCTCGCGGCGGGGCCGCAGGTGATTCGGTAAAGCTGTAGATAAAAACATAGATTCTCCGTTCGAGTTGCCAGCGCAACCCGCCCGAAGGGGCCAGAAAATCGGCACAAAACCGCCCAATAGCGAAAACAAGGTTTTCACTTGACTGGCGGCCTGATTTGGGGGAATCTCGGAATTGTCAGGTCCCGAGTTTCCCCGGCCTCGGCCGGAAATGCAGCCCCGCTTTCGAGCGGGGTTTTTGCTGTCTGGGGTCTTTCTCCTCAGATTGGTGGACGACAAGTGCGACTCGGGCATTCTCGCGAATCACCCAGGCCACCTCGGATGATGCCTCAACCTCCGAGTCCCGTCGAGAAGTTCATGACAGTGCGTTGAAACTGCTGCCTGTCGTGGTTTCCGGCGCTATCGCGCCATGCGAGAGGCCAGCCTCTCGCGCTCTCCGGGATATTTTGACAAGGAAATTGCCCGTGATAGATTCAAGTCACGGTGCAGCCTGGGAAGGCGATGACCGTCAAGGAAATGGGGCTCGCCGTGGCAGCGCGGCGGGCCTTTCCATCATTCGGCATGCGAAGTGACGGGTTAATGACAGATAAATTCGTTCGGGAAGAACATTCCGCCACAGCTCGTCTCACGCAGACCCTTAGAAGTTTTTCGAATCTAGTTTTATCACGAAAACGGACTGATAAGGACCGATGGGGTCATGATGCTTAAATATAATATCAATGCTGTTCGCCCAAAGATGGCAAGTGTCTCCTGTAGAACGATTAACACCGCCAGCCACGCTCTCCATAAAGAGACGTGGCACCACCTCACCCTTCTTCGTCTCATAGTCGGTGATTACCTCAACCGACTCATCCCTTCGCCAGTCAGTGCCATATTTTTTCGTGATGATCGATACCACCTCATCCCACATCGTGTGACTAAAATTCACGTCGATCTCGGTTATTATCCCCGAGTGAAAGGACACAAACACTTTAACGGGTAGATTGTTGTTTCCCACTGTTACGCCGTAGGGGATTTGACAATGCGTGGCCTTGCAGTAGGAACCAATCTTCCAATCTTCAAGTTCTCCCGCAACCGCAATGCTATATTTCTCATATAGCGACTTCATCTCCTCGAAGCTCGCCCCTTGAGGGTCTGTGACATATTTTGTGATACCAAACTTCGCCATGATCTCGGCTGGGGCTAATTTGTCACCAACCGAGACTCCCTTAAAGTCGCACGGAATTTCACCGCGAGCGGTCAGTGGGGCGAGCAACAAGCCAAAGGCGAGTGCGGCAACCCCAATGACGAAATTGAGGGGTGCCATCATAACTGTCCAGCCTTCGCCGCTTCAAGCATTCTAATTTGCTCCTGTAATATAATCTCTCCCGTTTTCAATTGAATGCTAAGAAGCCACCTGTCGAAGTATTCCAATTGCGACAACTTCGTAAGCTTCGCACACACTGCGGTTGCGTCAACGAAGATTCTCTGAATTAAGCTATGGCAGAATCCGTAAAAGTTTTCGATACCCCCTCTGTCCATGCCAGAAGTCCCTGCGGCACTGGCATGTATATGCCAACTCAAATAAGGATAAGCCTCTAAATACATAGCTTCCTGACCGAGCGTGATCGCCCGTGCACGCACGCTTTGTCGTGACCAGTGTTCCGGATAACGGCCACGCTTCCCCGAACTCGTTGTTCCTCGTGCCGCGTCGATTCTTTGCTTTCGTTGTGGATCAGCCAGAAAGGCTCGCTGCACTGATATATCACCTTTCAACATATTGGGGCTAACATCGGCGAAATTCACCAACTGCTCGGCAACGCGATACCGCTCGATCTCCGGGAACTCATGATAGCTTCTGACGGCATCGCCGGTCTGATCTTGCGCTAGGATTTGTAAATCTAGCCATAGTTCAAACAGTGACCTCGTCAATGACGCAACACTCTGGAAATGTTCGAGCGTGTTAAGCACCAGTGCCGAACGCAAAAGAAGGCACATTTTATAATAGGTATCTCTCGCTGCTATCTCCTGCGCCGTCGGAGAAAGTAGAGTCCTTAACACCGGAAGCATAACATCTCGGCTGAAATCATGCATAAAACGAGTGCCGTCAAAATATGCATCAACAATCGTCTTAACCGGCAAGTCAGAGACCGGCGCGTTCATCAGTTCATCAAATGTGACGTTTCCGCTCATGCCACGAGTCTCGAAATCGTGCTGTGGCTGACATCGTAGCTCCGCGCGATCTCCCGCAACGTCTCGTCACCACGTTCGCGGCGCTGAACCGCTTCCTTCGCTTGATGCGGCGTGAGTTTGGGCTTCGGCCCCATCTTCACGCCCCTCGTCACGGCACGCGCACGGCCTTCGCTCGTCCGGGCGTGGATCAACTCACGTTCGAACTCGGCCAAGCTGCCTAGCACCCCTAGGAGTAGCCGCCCGTGGGCGGTCGTGCTGTCGGCCCAAGCGTCACCGAGGGATCGGAAGTGCGCCTTGCGCTCGGCGATCCCGGCAACGATGTTCAACAGGTCGCGGGTCGAGCGGGCCAGCCGGTCGAGCCGCGTCACCACCAGCACGTCGCCGGCCGCCAGCTTGTCCAGCGCACGGCGAAGGGCGCGGCGATCAGACTTCGCGCCGCTCGCCACTTCCCGGAACACATGGCCGCACCCCTCCGCGCGTAGTTCGGCAACCTGCGCCGTCACGCTCTGGCCGTCCGTCGAGACTCGGGCATAGCCGTATTTCATGGGTCAAATCTGCACCTAATTTGTGCACCGGGAAAGCCCAATGATTTCAAGGCTCCGGTTTTGGTGCGTGTTTCTTGATTAACGCACCAGGGAGGGATTGCCTTACTTTACCTTGCCATCAGATCGCGAACCCGCTGCGGGATCATCCCAGGAAGATCAACCGCATCACGGGTCATGATGCGCCGCATCACCTGCCCCTCGTCTTCGGTCGGGATGAAGGCGATGATCATTCCCTTTGGCATACGGCGGAATTCGTGCGGCATGATGCTCGGCGCAAGTTGCTGGTTCAAGGACACGCTGCCTCCGCCCTCATTGGTCACGCTTGATCCGCTGACCTGTATCCACTCCTGACCGGACAGCTGAGACAGATGCTCCGAGGTCAACACGTCGCGCGGAGCGAAAGTCGCAATCAGTCCACCCGATGAGAAGGTTTCCCAGTTCTCAGCGTAATGCTGCTTAAGCTGGCCGAGGTGCTGCACCACGGCAATCACCTTGATGCCGTAGCCTGCATTCAAGCTCATCGAAATCTCGATGTTCCTCATCGTGCCAAGCTGGGCGAACTCGTCGAGGTAGAACAACACCTCTGACTCGCCCGGCTGACGAAGCTGCTTTTGTAGATCACGAATGACGGCATCGATTACCAATCGCAACCACTTGTAATGCGTGTGAAGTCGCTTCGGCGGCAAGATCAAATATACGGTCGTTGGCTTCCGCTTCATGTCGCTGAAATCGATGCTCTGCTTTTCCAGATCGGCGGATACCAAATCACTGTCGAGAAATTGGGTCTGCGTCTTCGCCGTGCTGATGATCGACAGAAGTTCCCTGTTTTCATCTGTTATCTCGACCAAACATCGTAGCTTGTTGGCTATCGCATAGTGCCACCCCGACATGATTTCCGCACTTGACACGGCGTCAATTGCAATTTCCCGAAGATCGCCCGTTGAGCCGGTGATATGACGGCGCACATTTTTCAGCGAAGCCTTCGGGCCGTTCTTACAACACTCATACATGATGAGCCCAGCGACGACGTCACGCGCGGATTCAGCCCAGTGCGGCTCTTTGTCCGGAATTTGAATCATCGCCTCGGCAAAGCCTGTCGCATCGTCCACAAATTCTGTGCTCAGAGGATCGAGGCTAGCAAGCGGATTGAAACCGTCACTTGGCCTCCCAGCAATCCCGAATGGGTCAAGGGTGATAATGTTATGCCCACGGGATTCACGATGCGCGGCTGTCCAGTTGAAAAGCTCGCCCTTCACGTCGACCACCAAGGCCGAGCGATTATCGCGTATAAGATTGGGCACCAGCAAGCGGCGGGACTTACCGCTGCGAGTTGGGCCGATGATCAGAATATGTTCTTCGCCGTCGAAGATGACGGCTTCCCCCGTCAACTTCCCGCCGCGCATCCGTTCGCCTAAATACATATTACAATTCGTCCGAGGGTTTCGAG
>CAISZN010000329.1 GCA_903889985.1 uncultured Hyphomicrobiales bacterium
CCATCCCGCTTGATCAGGCGCCGGCGCGCGGTACCCGCGTCATCCTGCAGCTCAATGCAGAGTCGAAGGACTACACGGAAAGCTATCGGGTCGAATCCATCATCAAGGAACATTCCGGCGCCGTCGCAGTCCCCGTCGAGCTGCGCGAGACACCCGAGGCGGAAAGCCGCCGCCTGACCGATGGCGCCGCCGTCTGGGCCAAGCCCCGCAACCAGATCACCGAGACCGAATATACGGAGTTTTACCGCAGCCTCGCGGGCCAGTTCGACGAGCCGGCCCTGACGGTGCACTGGCGTGCAGAAGGCCGCCACGAATATACGGTGCTGGCCTTCATCCCCGGCTCGCGGCCTTTCGATCTCTTCGATCCCGAGCGCAAGGGCCGTGCGAAACTCTATGTGCGACGCGTGCTGATCTCACAGGACAACGACCTGCTGCCCGGCTGGCTGCGCTTCATGCGCCTTGTCGTGGATTCGGGCGACCTGCCGCTGAACGTCTCGCGCGAGATGATTCAGGCAAGCCCGGTCTTCGCCGCCATCAAGCGCGGCATCGTCAATCGCCTGCTGCAGGAACTCACCAAGATCGCCGAGAACGACGCGGAGAAATTCGCCAAGATCTGGGAGAACTTCGGCGCGGTGCTGAAGGAGGGTCTCTATGAGGATCCGGAGCGGCGCGACCAGCTCTTCAAGCTCGCCCGCTTCACCACGACGACCCATGGGGACGGCTCTCGCTCGCTGGCCCAGTATGTCGCCGACCTGAAGACCAACCAGACCTCGATCTTCTACATCACCGGCGACGATGCCAAGCGCATCGCCTCCAGCCCTCAACTCGAAGGGTTCCGCACGCGCGGCGTCGAGGTACTTCTGCTCTCCGACCCGGTCGATGCCTTCTGGGTGCAGACGGCGCTGGGCTTCGATGGCAAGCCCTTCAAGTCGGTGACGCAGGGGTCGGCCGACCTCAAGGACATCCCCCTCGCCGAAGGGGAGACCGCCCAGTCCGCCGAGACCACGCCGGATGTCGCCACCCTGATGGCCTTCTTCAAGCAGACGTTAGCGGACAGCATCGAGGACGTGCGCGCCTCCGACCGCCTGTCGGAGAGCGCTGCCTGCCTGGTGGCACCCGAACATGGCCCCGATCGCCGGCTGGAGCGCATCCTCGCCCAGGCTGGACGACTCGGAACCGTGTCGAAGCCGGTGATGGAGGTGAACCCCAACCACGCCCTCATCGCCAGCCTTGCCCAGCGCTACAAGACCGAGGGCGACAAGTCCCTCGTCGAGGACGCCGCCTGGCTGCTGTATGACGAGGCCCGGCTGCTGGACGGCGACACGCTCACCGACCCTGCCGCCTTCGCCGCCCGCCTCACCCGCGTCCTGACCCGGGCGAGTTCGTGAGCCAAGGCCTCGTCCTCGAGGAGACCACCAGCCGGCGCGACGCCATGGCCCGCATGACGCGGGCCTTTGCGGCGGCCGGCATCGAGGACCCCGCCATCGACGCGCGGCTGCTGCTCTGTGCCGCAGCCCGTATCGACCATGTGGCCCTCATCCGCGACCCGGACCTGCCGCTGGAAGAGGTCGCTGACGCCCTCGAGGCCATGGCGCGGCGCCGCATCGCCCGGGAGCCCGTGACCCGGATTCTTGGCTCACGGGGCTTCTGGAGCCTCGACCTGCTCGTGCGCCCCGATGTGCTCGACCCCCGCCCCGACACGGAGACCCTCGTCGACGCGGTTCTCGACCTCTTCGGCGACCGGCAGGCGGAACCCCTTCGCCTTGCAGACCTCGGCACCGGATCCGGGGCACTGGCCTGCGCCCTTCTGGACGTCTTCGAACAGGGCACCTGCGTGGCCGTGGACATCTCCTCCGCGGCCTGTGCGGCGGCCCGCGAGAACCTGACGCGCTGCGACCTCGGCCACCGTGGGCAGGTGCGTCAGGGCAGCTGGGAGGCCGCCCTGCCCGGCCCCTATGACCTTGTCGTCTCCAACCCGCCCTATATCCCCACAGCCGACATCCCCGGTCTCGACCCGGAGGTGAGGGCCCATGACCCGCTGCTCGCCCTCGATGGCGGCCCTGACGGGCTCACGGCCTATCGGCAGATCGCTGCTCTCCTGCCGCGCCTGCTGGCGCCCGGCGGAGCCGTCGTCCTTGAGGTCGGCATTGGTCAGGCTGATGAGGTGGCGGCCCTCCTGACGGCGGTTGGACTGCGCGATGTGGGCTCCAAATCAGACCTTGGCGGGATTGCCCGGGCTGTGATTGCAAGGGTTTAGCCCCATGTGCCGCGATTTTTCAGGCCTGCCCCTTGGCGGGAGACGCAAAACCGACTAGGTTGGTTGTCGAAGAATCGCTTTCGCGACGGCTGTTGATCTCATCAGGACCGTTGAAGCCTTCTCCCGACCCCCAAATCGATATCGATCAGAGGCAAGGGAAGATCAGGCTCCAGTCGAGGCTGCACTGCCTCCGGTGCGATGAAGCGAACCACTCCTGCTCTTTGACCGACGCGGTGGCGATGGTCGGGAAAGGCTGCCGCAAGTTCTGCGGCGACGGCTTGGAGCCCTTTGCGGCGAGCAATCGTCAGGCGAAGTGATGACAGGCCATGGGTGTCGGAGTCCGGATGTCTCGGTTGAGATGGATGGCTCCAGTGGTGCGATCAACATTCGACAGCGTCGAACGTGATCCGGTTTTGATCAGGTGATGCAACGCCCCGTCAGGCGGTATCGGGCAACCGGTGCGAACGACTACCCAAGGATCGTCGATGAGACCAGGTCAGAATAAGCGCATGCGCGGTCGCAACAACCGCAAGGGTCCCAATCCACTTACCAGAACCTACGAGTCGAACGGTCCTGACGTTAAGATCCGCGGGACGGCCCATCACGTGGCTGAGAAGTATCTGCAGCTCGCCCGCGATGCCCAGTCTTCGGGCGATCCGGTGATGGCAGAGAACTACCTTCAGCACGCGGAACATTATTTCCGGCTGATCGCAGCCGCCCAGATGGCCCAGCAGCAGGCCCAGGTCGGCTATGTGCGCCAGCCGGGCGAGGCCGAGGCGGAAGATTTCGACGACGATGACGATGGCGGCATCCCCGATCGCTTCGCCTC
>CAISZN010000330.1 GCA_903889985.1 uncultured Hyphomicrobiales bacterium
GCAGCGCGGGCGCGATAGAGATCCTTGTGCATGGTGTCCAGCGTCGGCTGGTCGCCAGTGTAGGAATGGATCGTCGTCATGAAGCCACGCTCGATCCCGAACTTGTCGTTGAGCACCTTGGCAACAGGCGAGAGGCAATTGGTCGTGCAGGATGCGTTGGAGACGACCACGTGGTCTTTCGTCAGCTTGTCGTGATTGACGCCAAAGACCACCGTCAGGTCGGCGTCGTCGCAGGGTGCGGAGACAAGAACGCGCTTGGCGCCGGCCGTGATGTGAGCCAGGGCCTTCTCCTTGGTGGTGAAGATGCCCGTGCATTCCAGTGCGATGTCGATGCCCATGGCCTTGTGGGGCAGCTCGGCAGGGTTGCGGATGGCGGTCACCTTGATCGGGCCTAGGCCAACGTCGATCGTGTCGCCTTCGACCTTCACCTGATGGGGGAAGCGGCCATGGACCGAGTCGAATCGCAGCAGATGTGCGTTCGTCTCGACGGGGCCAAGGTCGTTGATCGCGACCACCTGAATGTCCTTGCGGCCCGACTCGACGATGGCCCGAAGAACGTTGCGCCCGATGCGTCCGAAGCCGTTGATGGCGACCTTGACCGTCATGTCCTGTCCCTTTCGTTTGGTGCCACCAGCGCCGCGCTGGTGGCTTATTGACCTCAGCCGAGGCGCGCCTTGACGGCGGCGACGATGGCCTGAGGCGTGATGCCGAAGTGCTCGTAAACCTTCTTATAGGGCCCGCTCTCGCCGAAGCTCGACATGCCGACAAAGATGCCGTCGGACCCGATCACCGCGTCCCATCCTTGCCGCACGCCAGCCTCGACCGCAACGCGCACGGGCGCCTTGCCAATCAGACTTTCGCGGTAACCTTGATCCTGCTTTTCGAACAGGTCGAGGCAGGGGACCGAAATAACCCGTGTGGCGATGCCCGCCTTTGCAAGCTCGGTCTGGGCTTCCATTGCGATGGAAACCTCCGAACCCGTTGCGAAAATCGAGACTTTCGCCTCGCCCGTTGCCGGGGACAATTCATAAGCGCCGCGGGCGCTGAGGTTTTCAGCGACATAGGTGGAGCGCAGGCGCGGCAGGTTCTGGCGTGTCAGCGCCAGGACCGAGGGCGAGCCCTTGGCCTCAAGCGCCAGCTGCCAGCACTCGGCTGTCTCCGTTCGGTCGGCAGGGCGGAAGACCAGCATGTTGGGAATAACGCGCAGGGCAGCCACATGTTCCACCGGCTGATGGGTCGGGCCGTCTTCGCCAAGGCCGATGGAGTCATGGGTCATCACCTCGATGTGGCGGACCTTCATCAGGGCGGCGAGGCGCAGGGCGGGGCGGCAGTAGTCGGTGAAGACGAGGAACGTGGCGCCAGAGGGGATCAGGCCCCCATGCAGCGCCATGCCGTTGATGGCGGCAGCCATCCCGTGCTCACGGATGCCCCAGTGGATGAAGCGCCCGGCGTAGTTGCCCGGCGAGATCGCCGGGGTGGCGGCCACCTTGGTGTTGTTGGAGCCGGTCAGGTCGGCGGAGCCGGTCACGAGCTCGGGCACGATGGGAGCCAGTGCCGCGATGACGGCTTCCGAGGCCTTGCGGGTGGCAACTTCCGAGGAATCCTCAGCAGCAGCCTTCTTGAAAGCGGCGATGGCCTCGCCCAAACCAGCAGGCAGCTCACCCTTCATGCGGCGCTCGAATTCGGCACGTTTGGCCGGATCGATGGCTGCAAGGCGCTTTGACCAGGCCTCATGCTCGGCCTTGCCGCGGCTGCCTGCGGCGCGCCATGCGGCGAGAATGTCGTCGGGCACCACGAAGGGCTCGTGCGGCCAGTTGAGCGCCTTGCGGGCGCCCTCGATCTCGCCGGAACCGAGAGGCTCGCCATGGGACTTGGACGTGCCGGCGCGGGTCGGGGCGCCAAAGCCGATGGTCGTCTTGCAGGAAATATAGGTCGGCTTGTCGGAGGTCCTGGCGGCCTCCAGCGCGGCGAGGATCTCGCCCGCATTGTGGCCGTCGACCGTCTGGGTGCTCCAGCCGCAGGCCTCGAAGCGCTTCACCTGGTCGACCGAGTCGGCGATCGACAGGGCGCCGTCGATGGAGATGCCATTGTCGTCATGCATGACGATGAGGCGATTGAGCTTCAGGTGCCCCGCAATGGCGATGGCTTCCTGGGACATGCCCTCCATCAGGTCGCCGTCGGAGGCCAGCACATAGGTACGGTGGTCGACGATGTCGCCGAATTCGGCGTTGAGCATCCGCTCGGCAAGCGCCATGCCGACTGCGGTCGAAATGCCCTGGCCCAGCGGGCCCGTTGTGGTCTCGACGCCCGGCGTATGGTGAACTTCCGGATGGCCCGGCGTGAGCGAGCCGAGCTGGCGGAAGTTCTTGATTTCGTCGATGGTCATCTTCGGCTCTCCGGTCAGGAAGAGCAGCGAATAGAGCAGCATCGAGCCGTGGCCCGCGGACAGCACGAAGCGGTCGCGATCAGGCCAGCGGGTGTCGCCGGCATCGTATTTCAGGACCTTGCTGAAGAGGACCGTGGCGATATCAGCCGCGCCCATGGGCATGCCGGGATGACCGGATTTGGCCTTCTCGACGGCATCCATCGACAGCGCCCGAATGGCATTGGCCATGGAATCGTGCGTGACGCTCATCGTTTTGTTCCGATCTGGGTAGGGGCGCCCACCTTGGCGGACGCAAAAATGACGCAGGTGCGCGGCTTGATAACAGGTGGACGGACCCTGTCAACGCGAGTCCGCCGGGCAAAACCTGCTGTGAACCGCAACTTTGGTTGCGGCGCCTCAGCTCATTTCACCTGTGCACGAATGGGCGCAACTCATTGACGCTTAACCCTCCCTTCCGCCAAATGAGCATCCATTCGAGCCTGCGGATCGCCGTAAGATGAGCCTGCCGACAGATCTCGACGCCGCCCTCCGGCGACTCTCGACGGCCCTTGGCCAGCTTGAGGCCGCTGCTGACCGTCGTGCGGCCGCCGATGCGGCCCGTGGCGATCAGGACGAGGAATTCGCCATTCTTCAGGACGACCGGGGTCGCCTTGCAGTCGAGCTCGATGGTGCATTGGCCCGAGCCAAGGGTCTCGAGGCCGCCCATGCAGAGGCGCTTCGCCGGATCGACCGGGCGGATGCGGCCATTCGCGGCCTGATCGGAGAGCCGGCGCCAGATGCCGCTCCTGCCAGCGAAACGGAGGAGTGAGCGTGGCCACAGTCTCCGTCACCATTGCCGGACGCGTCTACCGGATGGCCTGCGCCGATGGCGAGGAAGCCCACCTCGAGGAGCTCGCGCGCGCGGTCGATGGCAAGGTCGACGAGTTGCGCGGATCTTTCGGTGAGATCGGCGATCAGCGGCTCGTGGTCATGGCAGCCGTCACCTTTGCCGATGAAGGCTCGGAGCTGAAAGCGCGCATCGCCAAGCTTGAAGCCGAGGTGGCCTCTTTGAAGTCCACGACGGATCAGGCCGAGACCCAGCAGGACGACTGGTCGCGCGAAGTGGCCCGCGCGCTCGGCGAAATGGGCGCACGCATCGAGCGTGTCACGCAGGTTCTCAACGGGCGGGGCTGACGGAAAGGGCTGGCGACGCCTCCCTTGTCCGATCTCAATAATATTTCTCCGAGATCACGAATTTCACCTCCTTCAGCCGCTCCGGTGTCAGGCCGCCACCGAGGACGCGGGTGATGATCTTCGCCATCTCGTCGGGCTCTCCAAAGAGTCCCGGCTGGTTCATTTTCTCGAATTCCGCCAGCGCAACGGGGTCTGTCAGAATCTCCCGTGTTACCTTTCGCAGGTAGTCCAGACGGTCGGTCTGGGTGTTGGGCGGCACGATGAGCAGGCGGCCGACCTTGCGGATGTCCTCGCGGAAATCGAGCCACCAGGCGGCTTCTGCATCCATCTTGTCTGGCACGGCCTCGAAGATCGTGGGCACCTTCGGCATCAGGGCGGAATGTTCTCGCGCCGTGATCACCAGTGCGCGCAGCTGGCCACCTTCCGAATAGCGGGCGGAGGAATCGTCCACCAGGATCGTGGCATCCACCTCGCCGGTGATCGCGGCATAGGCGAATTCCTTCGAGGAGGGATAGCCGATGGTGATCTTGCAGGCCATTTTCATGGCGTGGCACAGGATGGCGGAGGTGTCGGCCACCGCATCGGTCTTGCCATTGGCACCGATCTGCAGCGGGCGGCCAGCCTTCATCACGTCGGCGAATGTCTGCCAGGGCAGCTTCGGATTGACGATGAGCACGCGCGGGGCCGTGTTGACGCGCGCGATGATCGGAAACTTCGTCAGGTCGAAGCGCACGCCGGGCTCGTCCGTGAGCTTGGCGAGGATGGCGCCTTCGCCGGGAGCCAGCATCAGGGTCAGCCCATCGGGCGGGGCGATCCAGGTGTGGTTCATGGCGATCATCATGCCCGCACCGGGGCGGCTCTCGACCACGACGGTGGCGCCGAGCTTTTTCTCCAGCCAGGGGGCGAGCATGCGGGAATAGAGGTCGTATCCACTGCCGGGAGCTCCACCATTCACGAGCCTGACTGTCTTGCCGCGGTAGAATTCCGCTGCCGTTTCTGCCCGGAGCGGGCTCGCAAACAGGGTGGCGACGACCAGAAAAGTCGTCGCAATATGCGCCAGTAGCCGCATTTGGCCTTTCCTCCACGATTTTTTGGCAAGCTAGTCGTGTCGCTCCCAAGGGGCAACCGGCCTTTTCCCATCTTGGGAGGGAGATGGCGGCCCGAACCCATCATACGGCTCTGGTAATGAGCTGCCCTTCACCCTAGATTGTGGGGGCGGAGCTGCGGGGTGCGTGCAGGACTATTATTCCCCGGGGCCTTATCGATCCTAACGGGAGCTGTCCCTGGCCTTGTCCGTGGACTTGGTCACATGGCGCCCACCTACGTTGTAGGTTCCCGGGATCGATGTCCCACGGCTCATGTGGCCCCGCACTTTCCCTCCACTCTTCCGTTTGCCCGCCCGCTCTGCGAAAAGGCCTCTGTGAGGGTTTTCGGGTAGAGAAGGTCAGGCGGCGTGGCGAAGGGCAACGGCAAGGCGGCGGGGAGCCCGAAGAGCTTCCTGCGCAAGATGGCGCTGGAGCAGCGCTCGCAAGTCAGTGATGAGGTCCGCGAGGCCTTCCAGTCCCGCATCGCCATCGAGGGCGTGAAGATCGCCCGCCAGGCGCTGGCCCGCAATGTGGCTGCCTATTGGCCGATCCGCGGCGAGGCCGATGCGCAGGCCCTGATCGTCGCCCTCAACTATCACGAGTTCGTCGCTGCCCTGCCGGCCATGGTCGCCATGGACCGGCCGCTTGTCTTCCGTCAGTGGAAGTCCCGCGACCCGCTGGTCGAGGGGCCTTTCGGCACCATCGAGCCCTCCTCCCGCGCCCGCGAGGTCCTCCCCGACATCGTCTTCGTGCCGCTGGCGGCCTTCGACCGGCGCGGCCACAGGATCGGCTATGGGGCGGGCCAGTACGACCGGACCATGGCGGAGCTCCGCTCCACCAAGCAGATCATCGCCATCGGTCTCGCTTTTTCGGTGCAGGAGGTCGAGGATATCCCGGCCGAGGCACATGACCAGCGGCTCGACTTCATCCTGACCGAAACCGAATTCATCGATTGCCGGGACTGACATGCGCCTGCTGTTCATCGGAGACATTGTGGGCCGCACCGGCCGGGCCGCCCTCTTAGACCGGCTGCCGGAACTGCGCCGCGACTGGGCGCTCGACTTCGTCGTGGTCAATGGCGAGAACGCAGCGGGGGGCTTTGGCATCACCGAGGCCATCTGCGACGAGATGCTGGATGCGGGCGCCGACTGCGTGACGCTGGGCAACCATGCCTGGGACCAGAAGGAGGCGCTGGTCTTCATCGAGCGCCAGCCCCGCCTGATCCGGCCGATCAACTATCCCGCCGGCACGCCGGGGCGGGGAGCCTACCTCTTCGAGGCGCAGACGGGTGCAAGGGTTCTGGTTATGAACGCCATGGGCCGGGTCTTCATGGACCCGCTGGACGATCCCTTCGCGGCCGTCGAACGGGAGCTGGAGGCCTGTCCGCTGGGCATGGGCTGCGATGCCGTGGTGGTCGACATGCATGCGGAGACGACCAGCGAGAAATACGCCATGGGCCATTTCTGCGATGGCCGGGCCTCGCTGGTGGTGGGCACCCACACCCATGTGCCGACCGCCGACGCCCAGATCCTGCCGGGCGGCACCGCCTACCAGACAGACGCCGGCATGACCGGGGACTATGATTCCGTCATCGGCATGGACAAGCGCGAGCCGCTGCAGCGCTTCACCCGCAAGATCGCGCAGGGGCGCTTCGAGCCGGCATCGGGCGAGGCGACCCTGTGTGGGGTGGCGGTCGACATCGACGAGCGGACGGGACTCGCCTTCGCGGTGGCACCGGTGCGGCTGGGTGGGCGGCTGGCGCCTGCGCTCCCGGACTTCTGGGGGTAAATATGCGTGACTGTTTGCCCTCTAGAGGTTCCGTCGTTGGCATTGATGTGGGATATTCGCCTAAGAATCTAACGAGTTCAGTATGTATTCTAGAATGGGATGTGAAAGCTATAAGTTGGCGCTTTGAGCGTTTCCGTTACCTGCCGGAAGATCGACAAAAAGCAATCGATTCTGCAATTGGAAACAGGAAAGCTTTAGCTGTTGGGATTGACGGGCCACTCAAGTTAAATTTGGAAGCTGCAACGACATATCGAATGTGCGAGCGAATGCTAACTTCAGGCATTCATCACAAGATTGGAAAGCCAGGTCAGTCAAGTTCTCCAAACGGCAAAAATTTAAGCAAAGCTGCTGTTGAGACAGCAGAGTATCTTGTCTTGACCTCCAAGGTAGGCATCGCATCACATCCACAAAAAATTCACGATCTAGCAATCGTCGAAGCTTTTCCAACCAGCTTTCTCGGCCTGCTGATTGAAGGGCCTGTGCCCTCTCGGAGCAAAAGAATTAAAAGATCCGATCAGTATTTCAGCCTTCTTGCAAACAGCGGGCGCTTGTCCAGCCTATTGGAAACCCTGCTGCCGAAACGCATTTTCGACGATTTTGCAAGTATTCGTAATCATGACGATCGAGCATCGTTGGTTTGTGCACTTACTGCACTTTTAGTCGCGTCCGGTACCTATTCTGCCGTTGGTTGCAACTCAGATGGATGGATAATTCTTCCTCCGAAAAAATGGCTAGCTCCATGTATGTTGCGGGGACTTATCGAGGCCGGGCAAAGAAACGGAGAAAAATTTCTTATTTTTGAGGTAGGGGCCGCCAAAGATTTTTGATTTCGCGCGAGGCTGCGCCTATAAGGCGCGGCGGAATTCGGCTCGTCGGCCACGGCCAGGAGCGGGCATCAAGACCAGGGACGCAAAATGGCAGGCCATAGTCAGTTCAAGAACATCATGCACAAGAAGGGCAAGCAGGACGCGATCCGCTCCAAGCTCTTCTCCAAGCTCGCCCGCGAAATCACCGTGGCCGCGAAGATGGGCATGCCTGACCCGGCCATGAACCCGCGTCTGCGCCTCGCCGTTCTGGCGGCGCGTGCGGAAAACATGCCGAAGGACAACATCGAGCGCGCCATCAAGAAGGCGTCCGGCGGCGACAGCGAGAACTATGACGAGGTGCGCTACGAGGGCTATGCGCCCGGTGGTGTTGCAGTCATCGTCGAGGCGCTGACCGACAATCGCAATCGCACGGCCGGCGAAGTGCGCTCCTACTTCACCAAGTCGGGTGGGGCGCTGGCTGAAACCGGCGCGGTGTCCTTCATGTTCGACCATGTCGGCTCGATCGAGTTCGACGCCAAGGCCGGCTCCGAGGATGCCGTGATGGAAGCGGCGATCGAGGCCGGCGCTGATGACGTGGTCTCAAGCTCCGACGGGCACGAAATCGTCACCTCGCTGGAAGCGCTGAGCGAAGTCACCAAGGCACTCGAAGCCAAGTTCGGCGAGCCGAAGAAGTCGAAGCTGATCTGGCGCCCGCAGAACACGATTGTCGTCGACGACGAGGCCGGCGAGAAGATCCTCAAGCTGATCGGCAATCTCGAAGACAACGACGACGTGCAGAACGTCTATGCGAACTTCGAGATCTCCGATGCCCTGATGCAGAAGATGCAGGGGTGAGTGGACCTGCCCACCCTCCCCCTTGCGTGGAGGGTCGGAAATGCAACGCATTTCCGGGGTGGGGGCGCGCGCGATCATCGCGCGTATGACTCACTCTGCAGCTTCAACCTGACCCGATACGAAATCGCAGCCTCACCCCACCCCGCCGCGCTGCGCGCGTCGACCCTCCCCATCAAGGGGAGGGTGGTGGGAGCCTCAAGCCAATCGCACCCGCACATCTGCAGGAATCCGCGCCGCCTTGCCGTTCATCACGCAGGCCACGCGGACATCTGCGCTCACCAGCACCTCGTCACCACGCAGCACGCGCTGGTGCATCTCGATGGACGCGGCGCCGATCTCGCGCGCTGATGTCTCAATCGTCAGAAGGTCATCCATCCGCGCGGGCCGCAAATAATCGATCTTCATCGACCGCACGACGAAGCCAAACACGGCCCCGGCATCACCCGCAAAAATCCTGCCCTGATCAATGCCACGCGCGCGCAGCATTTCCGTGCGGCCGCGTTCCATGAAGCGCAGGTAGGAGGCGTGATAGACCGAACCCGAGAAATCCGTGTCCTCGTAATAGACGCGAACGGTGAAAGAGAACGGCTCGCTCATGGCGCGTCCTCATCACCGTTGAACAGCCCGAACTGCATTGCTTCTCGAGCAGGTTCCTTCAGGCCCAGATGGCGGAAGGCGTTGACCGTCAGCACGCGACCGCGCGGTGTGCGCTGGAGAAAGCCCTGCTGCAGAAGATAGGGCTCGATGATGTCCTCGATGGCATCGCGTGGTTCTGACAAGGCGGCTGCGATGGTATCGATGCCCACGGGCCCGCCACCGAAATTCAGTGCCACCATGTCGAGATAGCGGCGGTCCATGATGTCGAGGCCGATGCTGTCCACATCGAGGGCCTGCAGTGCCTTGTCAGCCACGGCACGCGTCACCTGTGGGTCGCCATCGACGATGGCAAAGTCGCGCACGCGGCGCAGGAGGCGACCTGCAATGCGCGGCGTGCCACGTGAACGGCGCGCGATCTCGTTGGCGCCATCAGCGCTCATGGGGATGCCGAGTACACGGGCGCCTCGAGACACGATCTTCTCGAGCTCCTCGACCGTGTAGAAATTCAGCCGGATCGGAATGCCGAAGCGGTCGCGAAGCGGCGTGGTGAGAAGCCCGGCGCGGGTGGTGGCACCGACCAGAGTAAACTTCGCCAGATCGATCTTCACCGAGCGCGCGGCCGGGCCCTCGCCGATGATGAGATCGAGCTGGAAGTCCTCCATGGCCGGATAGAGGATTTCCTCGACCGCCGGATTGAGCCGATGAATTTCATCAATGAAGAGCACGTCGCGCTCTTCCAGATTGGTCAGCTGGGCGGCGAGATCGCCCGCCTTGGCGATCACCGGCCCCGAGGTCGAGCGGAAGTTGACGCCCAGCTCCTTGGCGACAATCTGGGCCAGGGTGGTCTTGCCCAGTCCCGGCGGGCCGACGAAGAGCACGTGGTCGAGTGCATCGCCACGCGTCTTGGCGGCCTCTATGAAGACCTTGAGGTTCTTGCGCGCAGCCTCCTGTCCCGTGAAGTCGAGGAGCGAGAGCGGACGCAGCGAGGCGTCGGTGTCGTCCTCACGCTTTTCGGGACTGACGAGGCGGCGGGGCGGGGTGGTCATGAACCGTCCTTAGCACAGGGCGGGGGTCAGCCCGCCAGCTCCTTGAGGCCGCGCCGGATCAGCGCACTGGTTTCGGCAGCCTCCCCCAACGCCTTGAGGCTGGCGGCCACGGCAGCGGAGGCCTGCGGGCGGCCATAGCCTAGGTTGACGAGGGCCGAAATGGCGTCCTGCACGGGCTTGGGGGCGCTCTTGACATCGTCCTCGCCGGCAAGCCGCACTACGGCGGGGTCAACGGAGCCGAAGGCGGGGGCCTTGTCCTTGAGTTCAGCAACGATGCGGGCTGCGAGCTTGGGGCCGACGCCCTGGGCGCGGGAAACGGCTACCTTGTCCTGCAGGGCGATGGCCGAGGCGAGTTCTGACGGGGCAAGGATGGAGAGAATGGCCAGCGCCACCTTGGCGCCTACCCCCTGCACGCTCTGGAGCAGGCGGAACCAGTCTCGCTCCGCATCCGAGAGGAAACCGAAGAGGCGGATGGCGTCCTCGCGCACCTGCGTCTCGATGGCCAGTGTCGCCGCCTCGCCCGGGCGTGGCAGCTTCTGCAGGGTCCGGGCGGAACACTGGACCACATAGCCGACCCCATGCACGTCGAGGATGATGAAATCCTCCGCATAGCTGTCGATGACGCCTTTGAGCTTGCCGATCATGGGTCCGCCGATTCGCTGGGTCCGGGCAGGATGCGCGGCAGGAGCCGCGCGGTCCAGTGCCCTTGATCATGGACTCAGGGGCTCCAGCAAAGAAGGGCAGTCATTTCACAGGCGTCCGAATGCTCGCAAGGAGAGCCTATTTTGTAATGCGAGCACTCTGCAGTGACTGTTGGAACATCGCCTGCATGGCCGAGGTAATATCGCTTGGGGTGTTGGCGGCAAAATAGAAGCCGGGTGAAGCACAGGCTTGAAGGTGGCCTGGAATATTGGCGATGTTCGAGTTGGCCGCGAAATCTTCCCCGCCCGCGAAGTTGGTCGGATTCTGAATTGGCGTATAGGGGATGTAGAGGACTGAAACCGTAATTCCGCGGTTCTTCAGTTGCGTGCACGCAGATTCATCGAGTGTTGTGGCCTGGTTGCTCCCCCACCATGACCCGCCGGACTGTTGCTGGTTGTCCTGAGCGCCGTCTGTCACAAAGAAAACAAATGGTCGCGGGCTTGCCGAACTTGAGCCGTCGCCGACGTTCAGGATCGCGCTGCCCATTTCTGGCAGGGCATTTTCGAAATGTGTGCCGCCAGACCCCAGGACGCCTGACCCAGTATCAAGCAATGAGGTGAGGTTTCCCGCATTGGTGCTGACGGTCGCCAGGTTGGTCGTGACGGGAACATAGGCATTCATGTGCACAATGAATGGATAAAGGCCGATGGAGAATTGGTTGGGAAGTGTTGCTGTTGATTGTGCGGTCGAGATGAGTTGTTGAACCGCGTAGGCCACCGCATCCACCCGTAATTGAATGCATGCGTTTGTGTCAGGCTGCGGACAATAAGTGACGCTCGGGTTTGATCCGTTGCCCCCGTTTCGGGACAGGGGATATCCGGAATAGCCAGGAAAATGGCACGCAAAGGTGCAGCCGTTCGGATATTGGCTGCGGTCGTCAGGATTGACGGAGGCAAGCTTGGTCTGTCCTGAGTTCGTTGAGGGGAGGCCCATAGATCCGGAGACATCAACAAGCAGATAGAACGACAGATAAGATCCCAGTGTAATCGTAGTGGAAACCGTTCTTTGGATTCCAAACGATGAATAGCCGAATATCTTTGCGACAGTGGTTGGTGAGCCGGCGCTATAGCTCGCAGTCGTTGTCCAGGTCGACCCAACATTAGAGAATGAAAAAGAAGCGGTTGCGCCAAGCGTGGATTGAGCGAGGCCAAGGTTTGCGGAATAGACCTGCTGGGCGACAGCCGTGGCGTCAGTGATCGAGGCGGATGAGGTCTTGCCGGCCTGAATGTCCGTGCGGATTTGTTCGACGCCCGCCAGGGCGGCCGCGTCAATCGCATGATCAAGAAGCGTTTGGTAACGCAGGCGCATGCCGTAATCGACGGCAAGGCTGATCATTCCCAGCAAGATGAGTGCACAGATTGAGAAAGTCAGCGCCACCGAGCCCCTGATGTCACTCAAGAACATCGAGCGTGTTTGGTTCCGCATTGGAAAGGGCCTCGAATCATCAATCGAACAATCTGTCGACTTTAGTTTACGAAGGTTATCCGAGGCATGACGCGTGAGGCACCTGATGGAGCAGCCTTGCCCATCAGGTGGTTGGGTCTTTGGCCTGATTTTTGGGGACGGTCTGCCGCCAACCTCAAGGTTGGACAGCTCTGATCATGCTCATCGCCGACAGTGGCCTTTGCGTGCCTTGTCGGTAGCGCCTCCTTTGACAACCCGAAACAGCCCCTGCCTTCCAGATGGGGATCACGGCCAGTCAGGTGGACTTCTTGCTGCCGCCGGGGCCATTTTTCGCGCTGCGGTAACCGTGTCTTAACCCTAAGGACCCCTTAACTGGTGCCATGGGCCCGTATTCGGGCCGCCTGGGGCTGGAAAGCCCCAGAATTGACCGATTGTTCGGCGAGGAACCGGCATTGCCATTGCTTCCCGCCGCATCCAGAGGACCCGCAGATGAATCCTGCCGAGATTGCCGCCGCCCCCGGGGCCACAGAGATCACCCTCTGGGGCATGTTCTGGTCGGCGCATTTCGTCGTGAAGATCGTGATGATCGGCCTGCTCGCCGCCTCGGTCTGGTGCTGGGCGATCATTGTCGACAAAACGCTCCTGTTCAAACGGCTGAAGAAGTCGATGGATACCTTCGAGGACGCCTTCTGGTCAGGTAACTCGCTTGAGGGTCTCTACGATACCCTGGCGCAGGGCCAGACCAGCGGCATGGCCTCCCTCTTCGTGGCTGCCATGCGCGAGTGGAAGCGCTCCTTCGGTGGCGCGTCGCAGGCCTTCATGGGGCTTCATTCGCGCATCGAGAAGGTGCTCGACGTGACCATCGCCCGTGAGGTCGAGCGGCTCGAATCACAGCTTCTCGTGCTTGCATCGGTGGCTTCGGCGGGGCCCTTCGTCGGTCTCTTCGGCACGGTGTGGGGCATCATGACCGCCTTCCGCTCCATCGCCGCCTCGAAGAACACTTCGCTCGCGGTCGTCGCGCCGGGCATTGCAGAGGCCCTGTTTGCCACGGCCATCGGCCTCTTTGCCGCCATTCCAGCGCTCATTTTCTACAATATCCTGCAGGGCAAGGTCGCCCGTTCGCAGGCCCGCATGGAAAGCTTCGCCGACGAATTCTCGTCGATCCTGTCGCGCCAGATTGACCAGCACGTGGCCAACGAGCGCGGCCGCGCGGCCTGAGGGAGCTGACCCATGGGAATGTCGGTTTCTGCAGGAGCCAAGGGCGGACGCCGCCGGCGCGGCGTGCCGCGCTATGGCGCCATGGCCGAGATCAACATGACGCCGTTCATCGACGTCATGCTGGTGCTGCTCATCATCTTCATGGTGGCGGCACCATTGCTCGCCACCGGTGTGCCGATCGACCTTCCGGAGACGAAGGCCGCCGCGCTCAACATCGACCGCAAGCCGCTCAGCGTTGCCATCGACGAACGCGGCGACATCTATGTCATGGACCAACCGGTTCCGATCGAACAGCTGGCCGCGCGCATTCAGAGCGTCGCCAAGGATGGCTTCGACGAGCGCATCTATGTGCGCGGCGCGCGCACCGTGAATTATGGCCGAGTGGCTGAGGTCATGTCACTTATCACCTCATCCGGCTTCAAGAAGGTTGCTCTTGTGACCGAGCCTGAGAAGCGCTGAGGAGAAGCGCGTGAAATTCTCCCCCTCCGAACCCGGCGTCGTCGTTTCGGCAGCAGTGCATGCGGCACTGCTGGCCTTTACGCTCGTCGCCTTCACGGAGACCCCCAAGTTCGAAGACGCTCAGGAAAGCGTCGCCGTCGACGTGCTGACCGACCAGCAGTTCAACCAGGTCATGAAGGGCGACAAGGAGGCCAAGCCTCAGGACAAGCCGCAGGTGCGCGCCGATAAGCAGGCCGAGGTCGAGGAGAAGAAACCGCCGACCGAGCAGCAGGCTAAGACGGATATTCCCACGCCCCCGCCGCCACTGAAGCGCATTCCCGATCCGGGCCAGGACGACAAGCCACCGGAAAAGCCGGCGCAGCCCCAGCGTGTTGCGGCCGTGCCGCCTGAGCCGCCCAAGCCCGAACCACCCAAGCCCACGCCTCGCCCCGTGGAGCCGCCCAAGGTCGAGCCGACGCCTGAGCCGCCCAAGCGTGACGCGGAGGCCATCGAGCCTCCCAAGCGCCCGCAAGAGCCGCCCAAGAAGGTTGAGCCGACGCCGCCCACGCCTCCGACTCCGCCCCAGCGTCCGCGCCCTGCACCGAACCAGGAGGCGAAGCCAAAGGAGGAGAAGCCGCTCGACAAGGTTGCGCTCGCCAAGCTTCTGGAGAAGAGCGACGAGGCTCCCAAGCCTGCCTCGCGTCCGCGCTCGGGCGACGAGACCAGCACGACCAAGACGCGCTTTGATGCCAATGCGGTCTCGCAGGCAATTTCGCGTGAAAATCCGAGCCAGCGACCCTCCACGGCGCGTGAGGCCTCTCGCACGGCTTCGCTGGGCAGCCCGACCGCCAATGCGCCAAAAATGTCGCCCAGCATGTGGGGCCAGCTCGATGGCCTGCTGCAGGAGCAATACAAGCAGTGCTGGAGCTATCTGGCGCTTGGCAATGGCGCGCAGCGCTATATCCCGCAGATCAAGGTGGAATATGCGGCTGATGGCACGCTCGTTGGCCAGCCCTCCCTGCTCAATTCACCGAGCGATCCCAGCCTGAAACCGCTGGCTGAAAGCGCGCTGCGGGCCGTTCGCCGCTGCAACCCGCTGAAGATTCCGCCGCAGTTCATGCCCTATTTCGAACAGTGGAAGGCGCGCATCCTGCGGTTCGATCCGGAGGAGATGGCCGGATGAGGACGCGCCAACCACACATGTTTCAAGGACCTGTCGCCCGATGACCGTGAAGCCCAATCGCCGCGATGTTCTCGGCCTCCTGACTGCACTGCCGGCAGCAGGACTCATCCGCCCTGCCTTCGCGCAGGCGCCCTATCTCGACATTCGTCGCGGGACGTCGTTCCAGCCGATTCCGATCGCTGTGACGAATTTTGCCGGCGACAATGGCAATGCGCTGACGTCGATCATCACCAACAATTTCCGCCGCTCGGTCTTCATCACGCCGCTCGACCCCAACAGC
>CAISZN010000331.1 GCA_903889985.1 uncultured Hyphomicrobiales bacterium
AGGGGAAATCAGGGCCACGTGCTGACTTTTGAGGTGAACCGCAGCGCCCTCACCCTGACCCTCTCCCGCGTGCGGGAGAGGGAATGAGAAACGCCCAACGCCTCAGCCGTACTGGCGAAGTCCCGTGATGATGTTGAGCGTCACATGCTGGCCATCCTCGACCTTGCGCAGCGCGCGCTCCAGCGCGGGGATGAGCTTGGCCGGATCCTCGACACGCTCGCCATAACCGCCGCAGCTTTCCGCCACCTTCTCGAAATCGGGCGACGGCGAGAGGTCGACGACGGGCAGGCTGTTCTGCTTGGCAGCCTCGCCCTGCGGATACATCGCCGTTGTTGCGCGACGCACGGCAAACCACTGCGAGTTGTTGAACACGCAGGTGAGCGTCGGCAGGTTCTCTGCACGCGCCACATAGTTGGCCGCGAGCGGCACGCCGAACATGTAGGAGCCATCGCCCACCGTGCAGATCACCTGACGGTTGGGTGCTGCGAGTTTTGCACCCAGTGCCTGGCCAATGCCCATACCCAGCGCACCTGACGCGCCGCTGATGAAGGAGTCCGGTCGCGTGATGTCGAGGAAGGGGAAGGGTGCGCCGAGTTCCTCCACGATGATCGCATCTTCATTACGCACCTTGTTCAGCGCATCGGCGACAAGCACCGGGCTGATCGGCGCGGTGTTGCGCATCTTCTCGAGCAGCGCCATGCGCCCCTCGAGCACCTTGGCGCGCAACTCTGCGAAATGCGCACGGCGGCCGTCGACCTGAGCCTTCGACTTGGTGGAGAGCATCTCGCGCAGCATGACGAGCGCGGCGCATGGATCGCCCGCGATGGCGAGATCCATCGGGAAGCCGCGCATGGGATAGGTGCGATAGAGCGGGTCATGGGCGATATGCACGACCTTGGTGCCGGAAGAGGGCTGCATGGCGCGCGGCACCCATGGCACCGGGCTTTCCAGCACGATGATGAGGTCCGCGGCTTCCAGCATGGCGCGTGTCGGCATGCCGAGGTTCATGCCATGGGCGGACGGCAGGTTAGGATGCGGGCCGCTGGTGACCGCAATCGCAAAGTCGTCCGCAAGCGCGGCCAGCGCCTCGAAGCCGCCAGGCGAGGCCGAGGGCTTGCCCGCGATGATCAGCGGGAACTTTGCCTTGGCGATGAGGTCCGCTGCCTGTTCCAGTGCGGCAACGGCGGGCGCCGCTGCCACTGCGCCGCGCACCGCATTGCGCGGCAGCGGGCCTGCATCGACGACGTCGTCGCCCAGCGTCTCTCGCGGCAGGGTGAGATAGACCGGGCCCTTGGGCTCGCTCATGGCGATGTCGAGGGCGCGCGAGACGATGGTGTTGACCGGCTGGCCGTGGCGCAGCTCATAGTCCCACTTGACGTTTTCGCGGGCGATGGCGCCCTGGTCGAACTGTTCCTGCGCCCAGTGGATCGGCACGTCGCGCGAACCCGCATGGCCGGTCTCCGTCAACGGCGTGCGACCGGCTGCCAGAAGCAGCGGAACATTGTCGCGCGCGGCATTCATCAGGCCGCAGATCGTATTGGCCGTGCCCACGTTCACATGGACCATCACGCAGGTCGGCTCGCCGCTGACCTTCGAATAGCCCTGCGCCATGGCCATGGCGACATTCTCGTGGGGGACGGTGATGAAGTTGGGCGCCTCGACACCCTTCTGCTTCATCTGGACGAGGCCCTCGATGATCGGGGCAAAATCGGTACCGCCATTGGCGAAGACGTGACGGACCCCGCAGGCCGTGAGCGCGGCGAGATAGGCTTCTCCTACCGTGGCGGGCTTGTGCTCGGTCATCAGTCTTTAACTCCCTGCTGGTCCTGGTGCCACCAAGTTTGCGGCCGCCAGGTTTGGGGCCATTCGGCCGGACAGGGGAGTGAATGTATCTGCTTGCCGCGTCAAGGCCAATTGCAGGCGCTTAGCCACCTGCGGGCTGTTGCCCACTCAGGAGCCGGAGATCATCGGCTCTTCGGCGACTTCAATCACCTCACCGCCCTGCGGCACCCGGACGACGGTGACGGTGCAATTGGATTCGGCCACCACCTTCGATGAAACGCTGCCGAGAAACCGGCGGAAGCTCGAATTCGCCCTGGCCCCGATCAGCACCTGGTCCACATGATTTGATTGGGCATATTCGATCAGCGCCTCTGCCGGATCCATATGTTCGAGCACGTGGAATGTGATGCGCTCCTGGGTGAGGCCAAGCGGGCGTGCCCATTCCTTGAGTTCGACGAGGCGCTGCACATGGATGTTCCGGCCTTCGTCATCCAGCGTATAGTTGATGGTCAGCCGGTTGAGCTTCAGCACGTTCACGCAGGCGATGCGCACACCCGGCATGGTGGCCAGCACGCGCTTGACGTTGACTCGCAGTTCCTCGCCGAGCGATTCCATGCCGTCACTCAGGTCCACAGCGACCATGATGATGGGGGCGAGATTCTGCTGAACAGCACGCGGCTGTGTCGGAGCCTGTTCATGACCAAGGCTGTTGAACCAGCGCTTCAGTCCTGTGAAATAGCTGTCGCCGGTCAGTTTCTGGGCGCGCTCGGTGAGCGGTACCTGCATGGGGTTGGCGAGATCGAAGGCCAGTTGCGCAGCGCTGGAATAGCGCTTCTCCGGATCAACCTCGAGGCAGTGCAGGATGATTTCCTGCAACCATGGCGGCAGGTCAGGGATGATCTTGCGCGGCGGTACGGGCGAATGCCAAAGGCGCTTCTTCAGCTGGCTCTGTGCCTGTGGAATGCCGAAGGGCCGCACATTCGTCGCAAGATAATACAGCAGCACACCGAGCGAATAGATATCCGAGCGCGGATCCGTGCGGTTCTTG
>CAISZN010000332.1 GCA_903889985.1 uncultured Hyphomicrobiales bacterium
CCTGCCCTTGCGTATTGCCACTTGGAACGTGAATTCCGTCCGCCAGCGGATCGAGCACCTGCTCAGCTACCTCAAGGAGGTTGAGCCCGATGTGCTGTGCCTGCAGGAGATCAAATGTCTCGACGAGGCCTTTCCGAGGCTTGAAGTCGAGTCCGCTGGCTACAATGTGGCGACCCATGGCCAAAAGACCTTCAATGGCGTTGCCATTCTGTCGAAACGCCCGTTTGAAGTGACGCGTGGGTTGCCGGGCGATCAGGGTGACACTCAGTCCCGCTATATCGAGGCGGTGATCCCTGACGGCGATGGCGTGGTGCGCGTAGCCTCGATTTATCTGCCAAATGGCAATCCGCCGCTGACGGAAAAATACTCCTACAAGCTAGCCTGGATGGACCGGCTGATCAGCCACGCCCGCGGCCTGCTGAAGCTCGAAGAGCCTCTGGTTCTCGCAGGCGACTACAATGTGATCCCTGAGCCCCGCGATGTGCACGATCCGGCTGCATGGGCCGGTGATGCGCTCTTCCTGCCTGCCACGCGGGAGCGGTTCCGCGAACTCATGGCACTCGGCCTGACGGATTCCCTACGTGCCTCTACGGATGCTGCAGGTCTCTATACATTCTGGGATTATCAGGCCGGCGCATGGCCGCGGAACAATGGCATCCGCATCGACCATTTGCTCCTGTCACCGCGGGCTGCAGACCGGCTGCAGTCCGTGTCGATCGACAAGGACATGCGCGCCCTCGAGAAGCCGTCAGACCACGTGCCGATCCGCATTGACCTGGCGTGAGGATAGGCGTCCAGCGAGGGAATCTCCGCGAACGGATGACCTCAGTGCTGGCCCTTCACATGATTGCTGAGATAGGCAAGGGCCGCCTGCCGGTCGATATCATTCGCGCTGGCCATCGCCGTCTCATAGAGATCGACGATCCATTTTTCACTCTTCCGATCGCCCGCTGATTCACGCGCCATGGTAAGATACATCAGGCCCATGGCCCGCTGGCGCTGAACACCCCCCTCACCCGTGAAATAGAGGCTGCCAAGCAGCGCCTGCGATTCCATGTGATTCTTGTCGGCGGCCAGACGAAGCCAGCGCGCACCCCGGCGGGCATCCTTCTGGACACCATCACCGTCAAGATACATGCGGCCGAGATTATACTGGGCGTGGGGATCGCCGAATTCGGTCGCCGCGTAGGTGAACATATCGATGGCCCGATCGACATTGCGCGTGACCCGGGCAGAGGGAACGCCTGTCAGCGAATAGGCGCCCACGGCCACGAAGGCACTCGCCACAACGCCCCGCTCGCGCGGATTGGGATTGCCATCGTCATAGGCTTCGACGATCTGGGAGAAATAGTCATAGGCCTTGGCATCATCATGCGGGACGCCGTCGCCCGCCGCATACATGCTTCCAAGCTTCCAGCGGGCGAGTGCCTCGCCCCCATCCGCCGCAAAACGCAGGGCATCGATGGAGGAACGGGGGTCGCCGGTGCGGTAGCTGTCGATATATTTGCTGAGCGCCTGCTGGGGATTCTTGAACATCTGCAGGGGGGCCTTGTCGCCCGGCTGCATCTTCGTGTCGTCCAGTGCCAGGGCCGCGGTCACGGAACCAAATGGCCCGATTCCCAAAACCACCAGATAAGCGACGCGACTAAAGCTGCGCATGGATGTTCATTTCGCTCCGACTGGCGAACTGACTGGAGCCAAGTTCCAAAACATCGACCCCACGACCACCACCGTTGACTTTAACTCCCCTGAATTAGCGAGCGGTTTATGGCTGAATCGCGGCGCGTTCATCTCCCAAAACGGGCGTTCTCATCTTCAATGATGGCTGTGGCAACACTGCCACAGCCTAAACCGTGACGGCGCTTGCAATTGTATCGTTCTGGAGCGCTTTGGCTGGGGTCAGTGTGCGAAGCCGCAACATCCCGTTAGAGGGAAGCGCTGCGACACGTCCCTCTTTCCAAAGACTGGAGTTTGATTTTAGCCCAGCCTCTCGAGAGCTGCCTTGATCTTCTCAATCTGCGAGAGGATCTCGGCGAGGCGGTCACGGTTCTCCTCGACAACCTCTTCGGGCGCCCGCGCCACGAAGTCTGCATTCCCGAGCTTGCCTTCGATCTTCTTGGCTTCGCCCTGCTGCTTGCCCAATTCCTTGGTCAGGCGGGTCCGTTCGGCTCCGATGTCGATGACGCCTTCCAGCGGCAGCGCCGCCACGACACCACGAACGATCATCTGTGCCGAGCTTTTGGGCGGGGCGTCCTCAAAGCCGATGGATGACAGACGGGCGAGGCGGCGGATGGTCTCGTCCCAGATCGTTGCCCGAGCCACCACATCCTTGGGGGCTGCAACAAGCACCAGCGGAATCTGTGCCGAGGCCGGCACATTCATCTCGCTGCGCACGGAGCGGACTTCCGAGACGAGATCGACAATCCAGCCGATCTCGGTCTCGGAGGCGACATCAAGCAGGCCAGACAGGTCTGGCCATTCGGCAAGGGCAAGAAGCCCGTCTCGGGCGGGCCCCTCTGCCCCCTTGATGGCCCAGAGTTCCTCAGTGAGGAAGGGCATGAAGGGATGCAGCATCTTGGTGATCTGGTCGATCACGAAGGCAGTGGTCGCCCGCGTCTCATTCTTGGCCGCGCTGTCCGCGCCTTGCAGCACGGGCTTGGCGAGCTCGAGATACCAGTCGCAGAAAATGTTCCAGACGAACCGATAGACGCCATTGGCCGCATCGTTGAACCGATAGGCCTGGATGGCACCCGTCAGGTCAGCCACGGTCTTGGCAGCTTCGCCGAGAATCCACTTGTTGAGGATCTCCTGGACGGCCTTGGGGTCATAGCCTGCCACCCGCACGCAGCCATTCATCTCGGCAAAGCGGGCTGCATTCCAGAGCTTGGTCGCAAAGTTGCGGTAGCCCTCGACACGGCTCGTGGCGAGCTTGATGTCGCGACCCTGTGCGGCCATGGCGGCCAGCGTGAAGCGCAGGGCGTCTGCGCCATAGGTGTCGATGAGGTTCAGCGGGTCGATGACGTTGCCCTTGGACTTCGACATCTTGGCGCCCTTCTCGTCACGGACGAGGGCGTGGATGTAGACATCCTTGAAGGGGACCTCCTTCATGAAGTGCAGGCCCGACATCATCATGCGGGCGACCCAGAAGAAGATGATGTCAAAACCCGTGACCAGAACGTTGGTCGGGTAGTAGCGCTTCACTTCGGCCGTATCCTCCGGCCATCCCAAGGTCGAGAAGGGCCAAAGCGCCGAGGAGAACCAGGTGTCGAGCACGTCCTCATCGCGCGTCAGCAAGGCGGCCGAGCGCTCTGGATCATCGGCGATCTCGCCCGCCTCGACATCGTCATAGATCTCGCGGGTCACCGCATCGGCGAGCGCCTGCGCGATGGCATCTTCCTCGGTCTCGGCCACATAGACCTCGCCCCAGGCTGAGTACCAGGCGGGGATCTGATGCCCCCACCAGAGCTGTCGCGAAATGCACCAGGGCTGGATGTTCTCCAGCCAGTCGAAATAGGTCTTCTCCCAGTTCTTCGGGATGAAGTTGGTGCTGCCATCCCGAACCGCAGCCAGCGCCGGCTGGGCAAGGGTCTTGGCGTCAACATACCATTGGTCAGTCAGCCATGGCTCGATCACAACGCCAGAGCGATCACCATGGGGCACCATGTGGGTATGCGGCTCGATCGTCGGGCAGAGCCCCCTGCCCTGCATCCGCTCGACGATGGCCTTGCGGGCGGCGAAGCGTTCCATGCCGTGAAGGTCGAGGGTCTCCTCGAGATCGATGTTCGGGGAAACACCCTCCAGGAAGTGTTCGTTCTCCCGCAGCGTCAGCCGGGCTTCTGCATCGAGGATGTTGATCAGCGGCAGATCGTGCCGGCGGCCGACCTCGAAATCGTTGAAGTCATGTGCTGGCGTGATCTTGACCGCGCCCGTACCCTTTTCTGGATCAGCGTAGTCGTCGCCAATGATCGGGATAAGTCGCCCCACCAGAGGCAGGACGACATTTCGGCCGATCAGATGCCCGAGCTTTTCATTATCGGGATGCACTGCGACAGCCGTATCGCCCAGCATTGTCTCTGGTCGGGTCGTGGCAACAGTTATGAAAGTTGCCGGATTTTCCGGGTCATAGACCTCGCCTTCCAGCGGATAGTTGAAGTGCCACAAATGCCCCTTGACCTCGACCTGCTGCACCTCAAGGTCGGAGATCGCCGTCAGGAGTTTGGGATCCCAGTTCACCAGCCGCTTGTCGCGATAGATCAGGCCCTCGCGATAGAGCTGCACGAAGACCTTGATCACTGCCTTCGACAGCCCCTCGTCCATGGTGAAGCGCTCGCGGCTCCAGTCACAGGAGGCGCCGAGGCGCTTCAGCTGATTAACGATCGTGCCGCCCGATTCGGCCTTCCATTCCCAGACGCGCTTCAGGAAGGCCTCGCGGCCCATGTCGCGGCGACCCGGTTCCTTGCGCTCCATGAGCTGTCGCTCGACAACCATCTGGGTGGCAATGCCCGCATGGTCGGTTCCGGGCTGCCAGAGCACATCCTTGCCGCGCATGCGCTCGAACCGGCACAGGATGTCCTGCAGCGTGTTGTTGAGGGCATGGCCCATGTGCAGGGAGCCGGTGACGTTCGGCGGCGGGATGACGATGCAGAAGGTTTCAGCCTGTGCACGCTCCGGGCGGCCAGCCTTGAAGGCCTCTCCGGATTCCCATGCCTGGGCAATGCGTCCTTCGACGGCGGCGGGGTCGAACGTTTTTTCCATCATCTCGGAAACCGGCTCTTTCTGATCAGCGGATGCACAACTCTTCGCCGCTAGAAAGCCGAGCCCTCAGAGCGTGTCAATGACGCTTGGGATGGAGTTGAAGCAAAGCTCCCGCCTGACAAGGGCGGGAGCTGCACAAATGTAATCGGAAGACTATGGCAGTCAGCGACCACCGCGCGCCACGCGCTCGATCTCGGCGCGCACCAATCGCTCGACAAGGGTCGGCAGGTTATCATCGAGCCAATGCTTCAGCATCGGCCGCAGAAGGTCGCGGATCGCCTCCTCCACCATGCTTGTGTTCTGAAGGAACATCGTGGTGGCAAGCGCATTGAAGGCCGAACTGACGCTGGCGCCCGTGGCCGGAGAAACGAGGGAAACCTCTTCCTTGGCTGCAGCCACTTCTGCCTGGGCCAAGGGGTCAGTCTTGGGAAACGTAGCAGGCTGCGGCATGGCAACTGGAGCGGGCTCCAGAGTAGACACAACCGGACTTGCAACTGGCGCCACAACAACCGGTTCCGGCTCGACAGCAGCAGCCGTTGGCTGCACGGCAGGTCGGCTGAAGGACGGACGAAGTTCGGCGAAAGCAGCTTCGAAATCGCTCATTGAGTGGATGCTGGAAGCTGCTTTCGGAACATCAGAAACAACCGCTGCTGCTAGGGGCTGCGCTTCGTCAGACAGGTTCTCAACAACCGGCACGGCGGGCTCGGCGCGCGGTGCAGCAGTGCGAGTCAGAGGAAGGATCTGATCGTCGGCAATAATCTTGCGAATGGAGGCAAGGATCTCCTCCATTGAAGGCTCGTGTGCGCGCTGCTCTGCCGTTTGTAGATTGGACGAAGTCGGAGTGGCGCTCATGACCTTACGCTTTCAACACTGGCAGGCGGCCGCACGCCTGCCGACGGTCGGATATCGCGAGAACGGCTCGCTGCGGGTTCCAGTGATTCGCGAAAAAATGCGGACTGGGCCGTGGCTCGACACTGAACTCACGATGGTTCGAGAGCAAGAGTCCGCCACATGTACGTTGTGGAAGACTCTTGTTTAACTCGAATTTAGCGTCCGTCAGGGGTGCGAAGGCCCCACCACTTGTCCTTCACCTGATCGTAGTGAACGGTGGGATCATAGGCCGTGACATTCAGACCAAGCTTCGTCGCCGACAAATTGCCGATCGCAGAGAGCAGCAGGTAGGAGTTCACGACGCGATCGCGCTGGGCGGAAATCAGATTCACGCGGGAGCTCAAAAGTGTCTGCTGGGCAGTCAGAACATCCAGAGTCGTGCGCTGACCGACTTTCGCTTCTTCGCGCACGCCATTCAGGGCAATTTCATTGGCCCGAACCTGAGATTCGAAAGACTGAATCACAAAGCGCGTATTCTGATAGGCACCCCAGGCCGAGACCACCTGCGCGCGCACCAGTTCGCGCTGCTGGTCTGCAACGAGACGTTGCTGGCTCAGGGTTTCCTTTGCCTGTCTGATGCCCGCATAGGTCGCGCCGCCGTCGTAAAGCGGGACGGAAAGGTTCGCGAGTGCGGTCGCGGAGGTCTGCTTCAGACCAAGAGAAGTGGTCGAGGAATCGCGCGCCTGAGAGACGCTACCCTGCACCGAAAGGGTCGGATAAAGCGCACCCTCCTGAACTTTGACAGCCAGAGCGGCTACATCGACAGCATGCAGGGCCGACTGGATGGAAGGATGCTCGGATAGAGAAAACGTTAGCGCATCCTGCAGGCTTTTCGGCAGCAACCCTTCCAGCGGCCGGGCCGGCTCGAGATTGCGCGGCGGGACGCCAATCAGCTGCCGGTAAACAGCGAGGCTGTTCTGCAGGTTGGATTGGGACGTGAAGGAATTGGCCTGCCCGAGCGCGAGGGCCGCCTCGGCCTGGGCGACGTCAGTCCGGGTCACTTCGCCGACCTGGAAACGATCCTGCGTCTGCTTGAGCTGCTGCTGCAGGACTTCGACGTTATTCTGTTGAAGCTTCAGGAGAGCCGTGTCGCGAAGGACATTCATGTAGGCGGAAGCGGCATTGCCCAAAATGTTCTGTTCGCTGAGCCGAAGGGCTTCACGCGACTGCAACACGGCGCTTTCCGCGCGACGGACGGTGTTTGCGGTACGGTTGCCGTTATAAAGTGTCTGTGTGACGGTCAGCGAAGCCGAGCGTGGAAATGTCCGACTGTCCGTAGTGGTCCCGAAACGTTCGAATTGAACGTAGGTATCTGCGGCCTGGACGGAAGCATTCACGTTCGGGCGCCAGCCGGCGGTAGCCTGAGGCACGCCTTCATCGGTTGCACGCGTAGCCGCACGCTGCTGGTTCAGATCCGGGCTGAAGGAATAGGCGCGAGAGAGGGCGCCAGAAATCGATTCTGCATGTGACGAAGCCGCGGAAACGGCCAAAATTGCAACGCACAGAGAAAGGCGTGACACACCCAAAAGGGAACGCAACCCCTTGGAATGACGGTCACTCTGACCGGCGCAATACCCTGCGCTCGACGATTTCATCATCAACTCCACAGCCTCTCTATAACGCCACCGCACGAATTCGATGCCTGCCCCGCCACAGACATCCGGCGACCGGTGCATCCTAAACCGTTCTGGCTTGCGCAGAACATTCCGCAAAGCCCTTGGTAAGACAAAGTTGAGAGGTGCCGCAAATATGCGACACCGTCGAATCAGAACACGAAAGCCGGCTTTCGCCCAAACCCCGGAAGAACTGCGGCAGTGGCATCAAAAATGACCCGCAAGCCCACGTCCGGACCTACCCGATCGTACCGGACCGCCTTCAAGGCCAGCCCCGTCTGGCCTTCGCCTCTGCGCACAGTGAGCAACCGACCACCTTCGGCGAGCTGGCGCAAAAGGACTTCGAGTCCCTCTTCCACCGCACCGGCAACGAGTATGACGTCGAACGGAGCCTTGCTGGCAGAGCCGCCCTCCAGGGGACCGGTTTCAAGAGCGACTTTTTCGGCCTGCCCGGCCTTGCCAAGAGCCGTACGAGCGGCGTCAGCGAAAGCAGAATCAGCTTCAAGCGCGACAACAGAGCCACCAAGCCGTGCTGCCACTGCAGCCGCATAGCCTGTCCCGCCACCCACAACCAGAACACGGTCGGAGGGCTTGATATCGGCGTTTTGAAGAAGGCGCGCCAGCACCATCGGGGTAAGTTCCTGACGGCGGGCACCGCCAGCCGTCACGGTCAGGATCGCGTCAGAATAGGCAACCGCTGTTGCGGCGGGATCCAGAAAAGCCTCGCGCGGCGTGTTCAGCACCGCGAATAGGACGGCTTCGTCGAAAACGCTGAAGGTCCGGAGCTGACAATCAACCATCCGGCGACGCAACTCGGCAAAATCGGGGGCAGCTACTTCCGGCATGGTGCATCCATAGGGCTTGAAGTCGCGCGCTTTATACGGCTGTGCAGCAACACTGTCCATGCGACGGCAAGCCACTCCGACGTGGAAAAGGCGCGAGACATGAAATCCCGCGCCTTCCCAAAGGCAATTTTACAAGCCCTCAGGCGCCCTTCAGGCGCTTGTTGCACTCGCTGTAATAGCCACCGCCCTTCTGGATCCAGGTCAGACCACCATTGCCGTTGACGGCGGCAGCCTTGTTGGCGTTGTACTGGTCGAGGCAGGTCTTTTCCCGCGCCTTGCCTTCCGATTCCTTGGCGTATTTCGGATCAATCGCCTTCGGGAAGACCGCATTCGAGGCCACCGGCGGAGCAGTGGGAGCTGCAGCTGGCTTGGCTGGGGCGGCAGCAGGAGCTGCAGCGGGGGCCGCAGCAGGCGCTGCGGGAGCAGCGGCTTGAGCCGCCGGAGCTGCAGCAGGCTTGGTTGGGGCCACGGCTGCCGGCTTCAACGGATTGGCGGCGGCGTCGGTCGCATCCGCGCACTGCGTCTTGCGAAACTGGTTCCAGGTCGCCCCACTGAGCGTACCCGCAGTTTTCGCCTGCTGATATTTTGCGGAACATTCCTGAACGGTCAAAGCCTGCGCGGACGAAAGTCCCATCAAGCCAAGACCGACAAAGGCAAGACCTGCGGTCATCTTCAATGTCATCTTCGTTCTCCCTGCTGCCCCCGCAGAATCACAATCCAACACCCAGACGGGCCGAACCTGAAAGCGGAAGACCAACCCAATCTGACGTCGGTATCATGAACCCACGTTGAACAGGCTGCGACAGGCCGAACAAAATAGCAACAAAAAAGGCGCCGGTGAAAACCGGCGCCAAGGTCGTCTCGCGCACCAGATCAGCGCGACACCATGAGGGGGCCAGTGGTCGGATCACCGATGTCAACCCAGACATTCTGGTCCGCCTGACTTTGGCGCTTGACGAATTTATAGGGTGTTTCGTTCCAGGCACGAACCTCTTCCTCAAGATTGTCGAGGATGAACTCGCCCTTGTTTGTTTTTACGGTCAGGACAGCGTGGCCATCGCCCCGCTGATCCTTGACGACGGTGACGAGCAGTGCTTGGCGCGGAAAGCCCTCTTCCATGAGCAGACGTCGCTTCATCAGGACGTAGTCCTCGCAATCACCATAACCATCGGTTGGATAATCCCAGCGGTCGACAACGCCCCAGTGATCCATATCCGACATGGGTGTGATGTTGTTGTTGACCAGCGAATTGATCTTCTTGACGCGCTTTGCCGCTTCCGGTGTCCAGTTCACGTCCATCGGCGTTGCCGCCGGCGCATCGCATTCATGAGCGTAACGATGGCAAAAATCGACCCAACCATATGGCGGCAGGCTCTTGTTGCCCACTGCAATGTAGATCGCTTTGCTCCCATCAGCAGATGCTGCTGAGCGTGCCTCATTTGCAATGATGCCGCTCGCTGCTATCGCGAGTGCCGCCATCATCAGTTTGCTCATTCGTCTCATTGGACGCCCCTGTTTGATGGGGCAAGAATGGCAGGGGCAATTTGAAGTAGATTGAAGTCAATTACAGCAATTCTACGCGATCATATTCATATTTATCTCTGCAATTTTAAGTATAAATAAGATTATCCATTTCCATCAAATTTGATGCAATCTGGAGCCACCAGCCGGAATTCCAGCGACAACGGGACAACCTTGATTAACGGATCGCAAATGCACTTCATCGCATCCGCGCGAACATGCTCACTTTGGTCAGCTTCTACGGTTAACCGGCGCGCCTTGCATCCGTTAAGGCGAAAAATTTCTTTGGGCCGAAAGAAGCTTGTGCGCTGCATAAACGGCCCCACATCAGGCTCAGGAGGCACAGCATGAACACAGAGCTGATGACGATTACCGAGGCGTGGCCATCGAATGAAATGGCGGACCTTCGCACCGCAGTTCTCAATCTCGAAAATGTCAGCCTCGCAGCCCGCCTTACAAACCTTTTGGGGAAACAGGTGAATCTGGCAGCCTCCCTTTTGCCCGGCGCTGCCCGAAACATGATTGGCCGAGCCTCCACCCTGGCGCTGCGATCAGCGCTGAGAGTCGCGATGCGAAGCCTCGACGTACAGCAACGTCCGGCTTCCCGCCGCTTTCACAAGGTTCTGGCCACTGTCTCAGGTGCTGCCGGAGGGGCCTTTGGCTTGCCGGCCCTTCCGCTGGAGCTTCCCGCGTCCACCCTTGTCGTCCTTCGTTCCATCGCGGATATCGCCCGCGGCGAAGGCGAAGACCTTCACGATCCGGAGGTGCTTCTGGCCTGCCTCGAGGTTTTCGCCCTCGGAGGCCGAAGCGAGGCAGATGACCAGATGGAAAGTGGCTATTTTGCCGCCCGTGCCATGCTAGCCCACAGTATCAGTGATGCCGCGAGGTTCCTGGCTCAGCGCGGCATTGCAGACGAGGCAGCGCCTGCGCTCGTCCGTGTGATTGCCGATTTCGCGAGCCGATATGGCATCGTGGTCAGCCAGAAAGTAGTTGCTCAGGCCACACCCATCCTTGGTGCCATCGGTGGAGCAGCCATCAACTATGCCTTCGCCGATCACTTCCAGACGGTCGCCCATGGCCATTTCACCGTGAGAAGACTCGAGAGGCTGCATGGAACGGCCGAAGTTCGGGCGGAATATGAAAAGATCAGAGGCGAGATCTCCTCAAAGCCTTCGTGATCAGCATTGAGTGACGTGGAAATGCCGTTTCGGATCGACTAACGTCCGCGCGCCCGCATTCGGAGTCCATTATGCGCATCAACGAAGTCCGCCCATCGCGTCGTATCCTTCTGGCCGCAGCTGCAACCGGCCTCATGCTCGCCATGACAGGCATGAGCCTAGCCGCAGACAAGATCCGCGTCGGCAAGGCAATCACCTCGTCATTCCCATTTGCAGGCCTTGAGCTGGGCAAGGAACAGGGGATCTGGGCCTCCGAAGGTCTCGATATCGAAATTTCGGCCTTTCAGGGCGATGGCCGCATGCAGCAGGGCTTCGCCGCAGGGGCGGTGGACTTCGGCGTCGGTTCTGGCCCCGGCATGGGCTATGCGGCCAAAGGCGTGCCTGCCCATGCGGTGGCAGCGCTTGCCATGGAGCCCCGCAACATGTCGCTGGTGATCACCAACAACTCCAGCGTGAAATCGATCGATGATCTCAAGGGCAAGCGTGTGGGCGTCACGACAGCCGGTGCCCTGACAGACTGGCTGACGCGTCGGCTTTCCCAGAGCAAGGGCTGGGGCGCGGATGGGATTGAGGTCATTCCCATGGGTGAGATGCGAACGCGCCTGGCAGCAATGCGCTCGGGTGAACTCGCAGCGAGCGTCAACTCCATCGAGGAAGGTCTCGCCCTTCAGGAGCGCGGCGAAGGCAAGGTGCTGGCGACCTTTGGCGAGGCAGTGCCTGACTTCCATACACATGTGATCTTCGCCAGTGACGTCCTGATCCAAAAGAACCCAGACCTGGTGCGGCGCTTCCTGCGCGCATGGTTCAAGGTAGCCCAATTCATGAAAACCAAACGGGCCGCGACCACCGCTTCCGTCGCCAGGACGATGCAGGTGAGCGAGAAGGTCACCGATGACGCCTATGATGAAGAAATAAAGATGCTGTCACTTGATGGCACCTTCTCGCCTAAGGCCGTAGAAGTCATCCGCTCATCCCTGAAGGATCTCGGCATTCTCGACACGATCCCGGACGCAAGTTCGCTTTACGTCTCCGATTTCGTCCCGATGAAATGATCGCGCTCAGGCGTTTCGCGTCGGACGCAGCGACGCGAAACGCCGCATCAGATAAGGACCATCCAGGACACCCACCGCAAAGAGGATAGCGCCAAGGCAGATGTCGTTGAGAAAGGGTGGCGAGCCGACGGCGTTGAGGCCAGCCCGCAGAAAGCCAAGTGTCAACACGCCGATGCAGATGCCCAGCGGCCGACCTGTTCCACCAGCCAGCGATACCCCGCCCAGAATGGCTGCAGCAGCAGCGGGAGGTATGACGTCCGACAGGCCCGAAGGCGCGGCAGAAGCGAGTGAAAAACTCAGCATGGCTCCTGACAGCGCAGCGCAAAATCCCGAGAAAACAAAGATGGCAATGAGCCGTCGTTCCACTCGAACACCCGAAATCATCGCAGCGCGGCGATCGCTCCCGATGGCGATGATCTCCCGCCCCCATCGTGTTGCGGCAAAAAGTCCAGCCACGATCAGATAGATCGCGAGCACGACAAGACTTCGCGGCGAGAAGACGCCAAGCATCCGATGGGTCAGCGCCAGCGAGACATCGATATTGTCGTAGGCCACGGAGCGGTTTTCCGTCAGCACATAGGCAAGCCCCACTGTTACCAGCAGGCCGCCAAGCGTCACACCGACGGAACTCAGCCGCAGGCGCACGATGATGAATCCCTGTACAAGCCCTGAGACAATGCCAGTTCCCAGCGCGAGCGTCAGGCCGAGCCAGGGATTCTGCTGCCCAGCCATGACCGCGATGCAACCCGAAAGCGAATAGATCCCGACAACCGAGAGATCGAATTCGCGGATCATGATGGCAAGGCCAAGCCCCAGAGCTACGAGGCCGCCGGTTGCGAAGGTCTCGAACATGGAGAAGGCAGTAGCCGACGACAGGATCTCTCCACGCCCGCGATCAGCAGCAAGCAACAACATCCCGCAGGCGACGAAAAAAAGGAGAGGTCGCAGATGAGGCTCATTGCGCCAATTCATGATCAATCCCTCACGCCGCGCGTCTGGAGGATAATGACCGCAAGGACAACGAGCCCTGCAATGAAATATTGCCATTCCTGCCGGAACCCCTGCAGCAACAGAACGACCTGTATGATGGCAATCACGAGGGCCCCGACCAGCGTCCGCACGGCAGAGCCCTGCCCGCCCTTGATTGCAGTTCCGCCCACAAGAACCGCGGCCACCGCATCGTAATCATAGCCAAAGCCATAGGCCATGCTGGCGGAGTCGTAGCGTATGGCAAGCATCACTCCGGCAAGGCCCGCACAAAGACCCGCCCAGATAAAGGCCCCTGTCACCGTGCGCCAGGTCTTGATGCCCACAGCCTCCGAAGCCTGAAAGCTCGATCCGACCATCAGAAGGTTTCGTCCGAAGGTCGTGAAGACGAGAATGAATTGCGCGATGCCGGTCAGCAGCAAGAGAGCCAGAAACTCACGTGGTATGCCGAAGATGGCGCCCTTCAGGAGTCCATAATCCGTCCCCGCGACCGCATAGATGGTCCCACTTTCTGCAAAGGCTTCCGCAATTCCATAGATCAGGGACAGTGAGGCAATGCTGACGATGATCGGATTGGCCCGAAAAAGGCCAATGACCAGTCCCTGGACACCACTGACGAAACCTCCAAACAGCAGTGCGATAACAAAGGCTGCCGACACGCCAAAGGCGTTCACTGATGCAACAAAGATCATGGCGGCAGCGCCAACCGTGGAGCCGAGGCTGAAGCTCATGATGTTGCCGCTGATCGTGATCAAGGTCATGCCCACGCCAACGCAGCCAATAAAGGAAACGGTCGTAAGCAACGACAGGATGCTTGGCCAGGACAGGAAGCCCGGCGTAGCAAGAGCGATTCCCGCAAGCGCCAGAAGGGCCAACACGCGGACAATGCGAAGCACCTTCACGCGGCGGCCTCGCGATCAGGATGGGTGATATCTGCAAGAATGCGCGACATCTCAACCTCGTCGCCCTCGTGCCGTCCCACCATCCGGCCGCGATAAATCGTATAGACCACGTCCGCCAAGCCCACGACCTCCTCAAGGTCTGACGAGGTCATGACAAGTGCATAGCCCTTGGCGCAAAGCGAGCGCATGAGCCGGTAGATGTCAGAGCGGGCGCCCACGTCGATGCCGCGTGTCGGCTCATTCATCAGCAGAACACTATGTTGGCCACGCGCCACGGCGCGCCCGAACAGGACCTTCTGCTGGTTGCCCCCACTGAAGGTTCCTGCGGATGAACCGAGCCTTTGCACATCGACACCCACAATCTGCGCAAGCCAGCCGGCAAGAGACTTCAATGCACCCCAGTTCAGAATTCCGGAGCTTGAGTGGCGGGAAAGTTCGGAGGCGATGAAATTGTCAAGCACGGTCAGTTCATGAAACAGCCCTTCGCCTGCCCTGTCGTCCGAGACAAACACCACATTGCGACGAACACTCTCCGGGACGGAGCCTAGAGCAAGAGGTTGCCCGGATATCCTGATCTGACCGCTTGCGTCATGTTCAAGCCCGGCCAGGGCCCGATTGACGAGACTGGCACCTGAGCCAATCTGGCCGGCGATGCATGTGATCTGCCCTGGATTGGCCTCGAATGAAACCCCGGCAAGGCGTCCCGGCACCCTCAGATCTTTAACATCGACAAGCGGCCCATCGGCGCCGGACGATCCGCGGGGCGGATACATCTCACCCATGCTGCGGCCAAGCATGCGTTCAATGAGCCCTTCCCTGTCCATGGCGGAAACCGGATCGGTTCCAACCAGCATTCCGTTGCGCAGAACGGTGACACTGTCACAAAGCTCGAAAACCTCGCCGAGCCGATGGCTCACATAGATAATCGCATGGCCCTCATCGCGCAGGCTGCGAAGGATGCGCAGGAGACGGGCGATCTCGGCGTCCGACAGTGTTGCCGTCGGCTCATCCAGAATGAGCACGCGCGCATTGCGGGCAAGCAGGCGCGCGATCTCAACGATCTGACGCTGGCCAATACTGAGATTCAGGACTTGCATGTCCAGGTCAATGTCGAAAGCCCCCAGACGCTCCAAGGCTGCGGCTGCCCGTGCCCGCAGATCCTTGATGCGATAGAAGAGCGGGACTTCGGCGCTGCCGAGCCAGATATTGTCCACAACCGACAAACGGGGCGCCAGGGAGAGTTCCTGAGCGACCAGCCCCATGCCCAGTGACTGGGCATGCTGGGGATCACGCAGGACCTGCGGGACATCGTTGATCCTGATCTCGCCAGCGTCGGGACGTACGATGCCCATGAGCATCTTCACCAGCGTCGATTTGCCCGCCCCGTTTTCCCCGCAAAGGGCGCGAATCTCCCCTTCCCGAACATGAAAGGAGACGCCATCAAGCGCCTGGACCGCGCCGAAGGATTTCGAGACGCGGTCCACCGATATGATGCTCATGGAAGCTCCAGCCCCGGATGCCAGCCTCAGTAGGTGCAGGCTGCTTCCCAATTCGCAACATTGTCCTTGTTGATCACTTCGACCGGCAGAAGGATGTCCTTGGGGAGCGTCTTCCCATCAAAGTAATCGCGGGCCGCATCAGCGATACGCTCGCCGACCTGTGTGGGAATTTGCGACACGGTCGAGACGACCTTGCCCGCCTTGATCGCCTCGATGCCTTCCTTCAGGCAGTTGCCACCAAAGGCCAGCAGTTGCTTGGGCCCTGAGCCGACCGGAACGCCTGCGGCTTCAGCCGCCTTGACCGACGCAATGGCCTGATTGTCGGCCATGCCATAGATCGCATCGAGGCCACCCTGAGCCGCGAAGCGCGCAAAGAGCTGGCCGGCGATCCGCTCGCTGGTCGCGGTATCCCAACGTCCGTCCTCTACGGC
>CAISZN010000333.1 GCA_903889985.1 uncultured Hyphomicrobiales bacterium
ATCGGAATTCCACACCAGCAGGTCGAAGGCCGGCGGCTCCTTGCCCTTCAGGTAGTTGTTGACGACGTAGCCCCAGATGAGCTCGTTGGGGCGCAGCATGTTGAAGGCAGACGCCATGCGCGCTCCTTCGAGATAGCCAACATCACCCATGGCCTGTTCGATCGAGCGGATGCGCTCTTCATCGACGAAGTGCTTGAGCTCACCCGGATCGGTGAAATCCACCTGCGTCGTGAAGAGCGTTGCGCTGGCGATGCGCTCGTCATTCACCTGCGCCATATAGGCGAGCGTGATGGCCAGCAGCGTGCCGCCGACGCAATAGCCGATGGCTGTCACCTGACGCTCGCCGGTCGCCATTTCGATCGCGTCGAGCGCCGTCAGAATGCCCTCGCGCATATAGTCTTCGAAGCTCTTTTCCGCCTGACGTTCGTCCGGATTGATCCAGGAGATCACGAAGACGGTGAGTCCCTGCGAGACGGCCCAGCGCACGAAGCTCTTTTCCGGATTCAGGTCGAGCACGTAGAACTTGTTGATCCAGGGCGGCACGATCAGCAGCGGGCGCTTCAGCACCGTCTCGGTTGATGGCGAATACTGCAGCAGCTCGAAGAGGTCGTTGCGGAAGACGACCTTTCCCGGCGTTACGGCCATATTCACGCCGAGCTGGAATTTCGACGGGTCGGCCTGCCGGATCTTCAGCTGGCCTTTGCCGGCCTCGATATCCTCGGCAAACATCTGCATGCCGCGCACGAGGTTCTCGCCACTCTCGGCCAGTGTTTCGCGCAGCAGCTCGGGATTGGTCGGCAGAAAGTTCGAGGGCGAAATCGCACCGGTGATCTGGCGCAGGTAGAACTGGGCGCGCTCGCGCACCGAAGGATCGACGCTCTGGGCATTCTTGACCAGGTCATTGGCCCAGTTCGTGGACAGGAAATAGGCCTGCCGCAGGAAATCGAACAGGGGATTGCTCTGCCACTCCGGATCGGCGAAGCGCTTGTCGGATGGATCGGGCTCCGCGACCGGTGGCGGGTTTTCACCGGAGAATCGCTTCAGCGTGTTCGACCAGAGCTGGATGAAATTGGTGGCGATGGCGCTCTGGGCCTGAACCGTGCGGGTCGGGTCAGAGAGCCAGTATTCAGCCACCTTGCCGAAGGTCTTGACCGCATCGCCCACATTATCGGCGAGATCTGGATGGCTGCGGCCTTCTTCCATCGGGCGCAGATAGGCGGCCAGCGCCTTGCCACCCTGTTCGATCAGGCGGGCTGCGTTGAGGGAGAGCGCCTCGATGTCGGGCAGGGGAACGCTGCCCTCCTGCTTGGGCGCTTCAGCGGCCTTCTCCCTGGGCTTTTCAGCAGGAGGCGTCGGCACTGTCGCCGGCAGCGAGGCCACGGGAATCACTGCCGGCAAAAGAACGGGTTTTGGAGCTTCCGCAACCGCCACTTTCTTTGCCTTGCGCGGTGTTCCGGCCGCCGGCTTGCGCTTTGGGCGAGCGGTCTTTTCTCCCACGGTATCGGAGCTCATGTCACCTGATCCAATTTGTCCGAGACCCGTTTTGTAGAAACGTCCCGTTTAGGCCATAATAGGCCGGTAACCCCCTGTGGCTGCAATGAGCCAATGGGAGAACGGCGGTTGGAATTCCATGTCGCCCGACTCCGACGGAATGATGACATGACCGGCAGGATCCGGAAGGCAAGGGCAATGTTGGGCGCTGTCGCGGTCCTCTCCGCAACGGTGGGCATGGCCTGTGCGCAGCAATCCACGGGCCACAAGCCGCTGCCGGCCAATCCCCTTGAAGCGATATCCCAGGGCCTGAAGCTTCGTGCCGATCCGGTCGAGCCGAAAGATTTCGTCACGGGAAGCCGCCCGACCGACATGCAGTATATTCCGACCGGAAGCCCACGGCCACAACCGCCATCCAAGGTCATGACCGCCGATCAGGTGAAGGCCAAGCAGGCAGAGCTTGAAGCCATGCTTGTGAGGCACGACCGGGCCACAGGCCGCAAGCCGACCCCCGTCCGAGCTACCACCGGCGCGGCGAAGCCCTTGGCTCCCGCCGCGCGCTAGGCGTTCGAGGAACGCCCGACCGGCTCAGGATTGGCAACTTCCAGCCGGATCAGCTACACCCCCAATTCCAGATATTCGGAACTGAATCGATGAGCGATTTCCACCGCGTCAAGCGCCTGCCGCCCTACGTCTTCGAACAGGTGAACCGCCTGAAGGCACAGGCTCGCGCCAATGGCGCAGATATCATCGACCTTGGCATGGGCAATCCGGACCTTCCGGCACCCCGCCACGTCATCGAGAAGCTGGTCGAGACGGCGGGCAAGCCGCGCACCGATCGCTACTCCGCCTCCAAGGGCATCGCCGGCCTGCGCCGCGCCCAGGCGAACTACTATGAGCGCCGCTTCGGCGTGAAGCTGAACCCCGACACGCAGGTCGTGGCGACGCTGGGCTCGAAAGAAGGCTTCGCCAATATGGCGCAGGCCATTACGGCGCCCGGCGACGTGGTCGTAGTGCCCAACCCGTCCTACCCGATCCACGCCTTCGGCTTCCTCATGGCGGGCGGTGTGATCCGCTCGGTCAACGCGGACCCGACGCCGGACTTCTTCACCAATCTCGAGCGCGCGGTGGTTCATTCGATCCCCAAGCCGATCGCCGTGGTGACCTGCTATCCGTCCAACCCGACGGCCTGCGTGGCGGGGCTCGACTTCTACAAGGACCTCGTGGCCTTCGCGAAGAAGCACGAGCTCTTCATCCTGTCGGACCTCGCCTATGCGGAGGTCTATTTCGACGGCAATCCGCCGCCGTCGGTGCTGCAGGTTCCGGGTGCGAATGACGTGACGGTGGAATTCACTTCCATGTCGAAGACCTATTCCATGGCCGGTTGGCGCATGGGTTTTGCAGTCGGCAACGAGCGCCTGCTGGCAGCGCTCGCCCGCGTGAAGTCCTACCTCGACTACGGCGCCTATACGCCGATCCAGGTCGCGGCTGCGGCGGCCCTCAATGGGCCGGATGACTGCATCGAAGAGATGCGTGGCATCTATCGCAAGCGGCGCGACGTGCTGGTGGAGAGCTTTGCAGCGGCCGGTTGGGACATTCCCGCCCCGCAAGCGACCATGTTTGCCTGGGTTCCAGTGCCGGAGAAGTTCCGCAAGCTCGGCTCGCTGGAGTTTTCAAAGCTGCTGATCGAAAAGGCCGACGTCGCCGTCGCGCCGGGCATTGGCTTTGGTGAATATGGCGACGACTATGTGCGCCTCGCCATCGTCGAGAACGAGCAGCGCATCCGTCAGGCAGCACGCGGCATCCGCCGCTTCTTCGATCAGGCTGACCAGATCCTCCACAATGTGGTTGAGCTGAAGAAGCCTGCGTAAGTTGCGATCAGACTGCGGATCGCAAGGTCCGCAGTCCACTTTCGACGCAGCTGCCGCTGCCTCGGCTTCTTGGCCATGATCCCTTCGGTGGAACGGGCCTTTATCCCCATAGACGATCTGCGTCACTTCTGGTTTCCTGCCCGCAAGAAGAACGGCTACGGCCGACCTTGGGGAGGTTATTCATGCTGCAAGGCACCATGCGCGCTGCCGCACTGCTCGGTCTCTGTATGGCGGGGCACTCGCCTGCGTTTGCACAGGATGCCGTTGCCACATTTTACAAGGGCAAGACCATCACCCTGCTGGTGGGTTCGACGCCGGGTGGAGGCTACGATACCTATGCGCGCCTGATCTCCCGGCACATGTCGAAGCATATGCCCGGCAATCCGTCGGTTGTCGTCTCGAACATGCCGGGCGCCGGCAGCAATGTGGCTGCGAACTTTGTCTATAACGCAGCGCCGAAGGATGGCACGACGATCGGTGTCCTCTATGGTGGCGCACCGCTGGAGCCCCTGATCGGCTCGACACCCGTGCAGCACGATCCGTCGAAATCGCAGTTCATCGGCAGCGCGAATGACGACGTCTATGTCTGCGTCGCGCGCAAGGATGCGCCGGTACAGAAGTTTGAGGATCTCTTTGAGAAGGAGGTGCTCGCCGGTGCCGGCGTGGCCAGCTCCACATCGGATTTTCCCGCTGTCCTCAATGCCGTGCTGAAGACGAAGTTCAAACTCGTGCTGGGCTATCCCGGCAGCCGTGAGATAGCTTTGGCTGCGGACAAGAACGAAGTTTCCAGCGTCTGCGGATTGGCCTGGCCTTCCGTCTCCGTCACCAATCCCGGATGGTTTGGGCCCAATGGCACCATGCGTCTGCTGGTGCAGACTCATGTGAAGGGGCATCCGGACCTCAACAAGGATGGCATCCCCAATGCGATGTCCTTCGCCAAGACTGAAGACCAGAAGACCATGCTGGAACTCTTCTTCGCGCAGGAGGTCTTCGGTCGACCCTATGTGGTTGCTCCTGAGGTACCCAAGGATCGCGTCGAGGCGCTTCGCAAGGCCTTCCTGGAAACGCTAGCCGATCCGGAACTTGTGGCGGAGGCGAAGAAGGCCAATCTGGAGGTCAATCCGGTTCCCGGCGAGGACGTGCAGAAGCTGATCGCGAAAGTTTATGCTGCGCCCAAGGAGCTGACCGGCGCACTGAAGAAGGCCCTGCAAACCGCTTACTGAGAACGACTTCAATTGGGATGCAGCCGCCAGAGCTGCGCATTGATCGGGGGAAAAATGGACAGACGCAATTTCCTGCAAACTGCATCGCTTTCTGCTGCCGCAACCGTTTCAGGTAGTGCCGCTGTTGCTGCGCAGGAGCACATCCAGCTCGCACAGGCGGCGACAACCCCGGCTCCCACTTCCCCTGCAGCCGCGCACCATGGCGGTCCAATGACGCGTCGGTGGGTCGAGCAGCGCTGGCAGCTGGACAACATCATTCAGGCAAATGGCATGGACTGGGATCAGGGCCGCTCGAATTATCTGAGCGGACCCTGTGGACCGGAAGCCAATGGCGACATTGCGGGCGTTCGTGCGCGCATCAAGAAATATGCGGATGCTGCGCCTGCTTTCGAAGCCGTCGCCAAGCGTCGCGAGGCCAAGGCCAAGGAGGCGGAAGCCGCCGGCAATATGGTCACAGCGCGTGAAAACTATTTCATCGCCTCCGTGTGGTGGGGCGCGGCCCAATGGCCCATCGACGAAGCCGACGAGCAGAACCTCGCCTA
>CAISZN010000334.1 GCA_903889985.1 uncultured Hyphomicrobiales bacterium
GCGTGAAGGTCCATGACATCGGCCTGTGCCTCTCGCCCATGGCCTATTTCGGCCAGTTCGCCCTCGACGTGCCGGCGGTCGCCATGGTCACCGCCTCCCACAATGACAACGGCTGGACCGGCGTGAAGATGGGCGCCCAGCGCCCGGTGACCTTCGGCCCCGACGAGATGGGCCGCCTGCGCGACATCGTGCTCGAGGGTCGCTACACCTATGCGCCCGGCGGCAGCTACACCTTCGTGGAGAATTTCCCGGACGTCTACTTCAAGGACCTGACCAGCCGCCCCAAGATCAAGCGCAAGCTCAAGGTCGTCGCCGCCTGCGGCAATGGCACGGCCGGCGCCTTTGCGCCGCAGGTGCTGGAAGCGCTGGGCTGCGAGGTGATTCCGCTCGATGTGGAGCTGGACTACAACTTCCCCCGCTACAACCCCAATCCCGAAGACATGAAGATGCTGCACGCCATGGCCGACAAGGTCCGTGAAGTGGGTGCGGACGTCGGGCTTGGCTTCGACGGTGATGGGGATCGCTGCGGTGTCGTCGACAATCACGGCGAGGAGATCTTCGCCGACAAGATCGGCGTCATGCTGGCGCGCGACCTGTCGAAGCTCTATCCGAATTCAACCTTCGTCGTGGATGTGAAGTCGACAGGCCTCTTTGCCACCGATCCTGAACTCATCAGGCTCGGCGCCAAGGCCGATTACTGGAAGACCGGCCACTCCTACATCAAGCGCCGTGTCACCGATCTCAAGGCCCTCGCGGGCTTCGAGAAGTCGGGCCATTTCTTCTTCAACGCGCCGGTTGGCCGTGGCTATGATGATGGCATCGTGACCGCGATCCACGTCATCGACATGCTCGATCGCAACCCCGACAAATCCATGGCCGAGCTCTATACCGCCCTGCCCAAGACCTGGGGATCGCCGACCATGTCGCCGCACTGCGACGATGAGGTGAAGTATGGCATCGTCGACCAGATCGTTGCGCACTTCGAGGGCATGAAGGCCCGTGGCGAGAAGATCATCGGCCAGTCGATCCGCGATCTCGTGACCGTCAACGGTGTGCGCGTGATGGTGGAAGATGGCACCTGGGGCCTTGTGCGCGCCTCCTCCAACAAGCCCGAACTCGTCGTCGTCGTCGAGAGCCCGGCGTCGGAAGCCAACATGCGCGCCATGTTCAAGGCAGTGGACGGCGTGATCCGCACCCATCCCCAGGTTGGCGAATACAACCAGACGATCTGATTGGCCTGCACGCTCCCTCTCCCGCAAGCGGGAGAGGGGTGGGGTGAGGGCCTTCGGCATAGGGTGCATGCGCGCGAGGACGCGCACGGTCCAGGGTGCGCGTTGGACCGCGAGCCTTCGGCTCGTTTCCGTCACTACGACGACGACCCCTCGTCCTCACCTTCTCCCCGGGCACGGGGAGAAGGTGGCGGAAGCATCGCGCTTCAAACTTTGAAATTCGTCACGCATCGACAAGCGCGCGGCCCTGCGGCCTCAGTAAGTTGCGCAGGTGTTGCCGCTCACCAGCGTCGGATAGGTGATGTAGGTGGTCCAGTTGCGCGGACGCATATAGGTCGTGTTCTTCATGGTCATGATGGAGTCCGTTGAACTCCACGCAAGCAAGGAGCCCCCGAAGACCGGATCATAGGTATAGGACACGTCCGCCACGATCAGCGAGCCGGCAGCAAACAGGCCACTGGGCAATGTCGTCGAACTGGGGGAGGTTGCATTGGCAACCGGCGTGGCCTTGGCGCAGGCCCGTGCCGTGCCACCATAGGGGCCAACCTTGCTCCAGCGGATCTTGGCGTCATAGCCATTGGCCGTATAGCTGGTCGGGGTCCCGTTGGCGACGAATTCAACAGCCGAGATTGTCATCTTCAGCGTCGATACGTCGAAGGGAGACATGATCGCCGCGGCGGCATTGAAGATCGATGTCATGGTGGCATCGGTCATCGGCGTCCCGCTCGCCTGCTGGGCGGCGAGATCGGAAATGGTGCGCGAGACCAGCGTCATCTTGCGGCTTGCCATGACGCCCTGGGTCAGCTCAGCCGAACCAAGATAGAGCGTCAGCATGAGTGGCAGGATGAGCGCGAATTCCACCGCCGCAATGCCGCGTGTATCGCCGCGCGAGCGGGCCAGAACGGCGCGCAGCCAAAAGACCGCACGGCCAGCCTGAAGAGAAACCTTGGTCCGCAGGTTCATGTCAGCACCCCGTGGGAGCGACATAGGTGCCGCTGAAGGGCTCGTTGCGAAATGCTGCAGTGCCCATGAGCATATGCTTCATGCCGCCGTTGTAGTTGGTCAGCCCGTCGGTCGAGGAAGAGACCTTGCCGATGCTGCCATTGAGCGTGAGGATCGTCAGAAAGGCGGGCATCGGATAGACGACGCGCACTACGACGATGTCGCCGGCCGCTCCGGGGCAATATTTCGTCGTGGGGTTCGAATAGAAGCTCTTCGACATGTCGGCCGAGGTGAAGGCCGTGGACCCCGATGTTCCGGCTGTTTCCACATCGACGATCAGCTGGGTGCAATCGATGAAGCTCGGCAGGATGCGCACACGCGGGGAGGTGGGACTGCAGATCACCTTGTCGCGGAAATCAGAGGCACTCGTATAGGTGCTGGCAGCCGCCTGCCCGGTCATGATGAAGCGAGCCGCATCGGACGTGGCAGCTTCGAGCCCTTCATTGGTGAAGAAGACGAAGGCGGTTTCGAAGATTGCGAAGAGGATGCCCATGAAGGGCACCGCCACCATGGCGAATTCCACGGCTGTCGCGCCGTTGGTGTTCGGTCCGAAGCGCTTGAATGGCCGGGCCAGTCCCGAAAGGGCAGGCCGCACGCTGTCCAGAAGCATCAACTCAACCCCGTGCAAACGCGACGCTCAGGGGCCTGGGGAGCCCCGTCTGCACAGGATAATAGGGGAGAAAGGATACCCGAATGTTACCGGATATAGTGATATTGCGAATAAACTTAGTGCGCGCTCGAAGCCGTATTTCGGTTCTGAATCTGGCCAGCGACATCACCCATGAATTTCGGGGCATCGCCCAGCGTGACGGTCGGCTGGCAGCCAGGGGCGCAGTTGTAGGATTCGCGATCCATGCCCCGCTGAATGACGAGGCCGTTGAAGGCGGGGGTCACATGGATGACCGATTCGCCGATCGCATTGCCGGCGGCATCAAGCGCGATGAGGTTGGTCTCTCCAAAGCCCTTGCCGGTGAGAACCATGCGGTTGCTGCGCTTGAGAATTGTGACGTCGGCGATGATCGGGTTGCCGACGATGACGGTGGAGGTCTTATCGGGGAGCTGGATGACCTTCGCGCGGTCGAGGTTCACCGTGATCACGTCGTCACCGGCCATGGCCGCACTGCCAGCCAGCAAGAGGATAATCCCTGCTGCCAGCCCATGACGGAGACCGGAAAAGGTCAAACCAAAGGGCGCAATGGAGGTCATCGAGCGGCGGTCCGGAAAATTCATGGAACCCACTTAAACGCATCAGAGTGAATAAAGTCTAAACTTCCAGCGGCCAGAATTTTCGCGCTCTCGATGTTACAAATCTAGAAACGCTTTTGATTGATGAACTTAGCAAGTTCGCGAATATATCATATTTCCTTAATTGAGCTAAAATGCCAGCAATTCATTGGGTTTGCCGTTACGTCACACCCGCACTCACGTTAACGAGATGGCAAGTGCTGCGTTCTAAGTTCTAGTTCGTGTCGCCCGAAGGTTTTTAACGCCGACGGAATTTAGACATGGAGCCAGGAGCCATCATCATGAAGAAGCTTTTTGCCACGTTTGCTGCCGATGAGTCCGGCGCAACTGCTATCGAATACGGCCTGATCGCGGGTCTGATTGGCGTCGTCATCATCACTGCCGTGACCGCGGTTGGTACGAAGGTGTCGAACCAGTTCTCTGCCATCGCGAGCAAGCTGAACTAATCCTGCTGTATCAGCAGAGATCTACGACCTCGATCCCCGGCGGGCTTCGGGGTCGTTTCTTTTAATAAGGTGTGCCGCCACATGGCGCGGTGCACTTTGATGTAATTCGTTAACCACACCGCAAGGATGTGGGGGTTACATCACGACCATGCGCGGAGGCGATTCATGGTCGAGGCGGCGGTTCTTTTATTCTTTCCCATTCTGATGGTCTTTGCAGCCTTCTCGGATCTGCTGACCATGACGATCTCCAATCGAATCTCGATTGGTCTGGTGGCCGGGTTCATCCCTCTGGCCTATCTCACGGGCTCGAGCGGCTCGCTGATCTTCCTGCATCTGGGTTGTGGTGCCGCGGTTCTCGCCATCACGTTCTCGATGTTCTGCTTCGGCTGGATCGGCGGGGGCGATGCAAAGCTCGCCGCGGCGACGGCCGTGTGGGTCGGCTGGGAGCATCTTCTCGACTACAGCATCTTCGCAGCCATGCTTGGTGGTGTGCTGACCCTTGCCCTGTTGGGTGCCCGCAGCCTGCCGCTCCCGCAAATGCTGATGCGTCACGCCTGGATTGCCCGCCTGCACGACGAGAAGACCGGTGTGCCCTATGGCATCGCGCTCGCAGCTGCTGGACTCCTGCTTTACCCCGAAACAGCGGTCTGGTTGCGCGCCGCTGCTGCGTAAAACCCTGTTCGTGTCTCCTCGCAGACGCGGCCAGAGGCCCGAATTGAAACAGTCGATTAACCTTAATTTGACGTTTGGCAGGTCAGACTGAGTTCCAGTCAAACGGTCCAAAGGCTTGGATTCTTTATGAAGACCGCTCGCCTAGGAGTTCTCGGAGTCGCCCTCGCAGCTGGTGGGGCAGCGATGTATCTGGTCTCGGGTAGCCCCAAGGCGCCTGCGCCGGTGATCATTGCCGCGCCGCCACCACCCGTGGTTGATACCGAAGAAGTCCTTGTTGCCAAACGTGAACTGCCCATGGGGACGCTCGTGACCGAGCAGGATATCGGCTGGGTCACATGGCCGCGTGCTGCTCTGGGTGCGGGCATGCTCAAACAGAGCGAATCACCCAACGTCGTGAATGACCTCAAGGGATCGGTCAGCCGCATGAGCTTCTTCCAGGGCGAACCGATTCGTCGGGAGAAACTGGTTAAGGGCCCCAACAGCGGCTTCATGTCCGCCATCCTGCCCTCCGGAATGCGGGCGGTGGCCATCAATATCGACACGCAGGGCTCCACCACTGCCGGCGGCTTCATCCTCCCAAACGACCGCGTCGACGTGCTGCGCACCTTCCGCGATGAGGAGGCAGCCAAGGCCGGCGGCGGCGACGCCTATCAGACCGAAACCCTGCTCTCCAATGTTCGCGTCCTGGCGATCGGCCAGAACGTGCAGGAGAAGAATGGCGAGCGGGTCGTCGTCGGCTCCAACGCCACCCTCGAGGTGGATCCGCGCCAGGCCGA
>CAISZN010000335.1 GCA_903889985.1 uncultured Hyphomicrobiales bacterium
TCGAACCCTCATGGACCGCGGACGTCCTCGTCCGCATGAGGCGCGGCTGGAGCCGCGCGGTCCAAGGCACCCCATGGACCGCGGGCCTCCGGCTCGCATGCGCATCAGGTCACCCCCGCCGCTTGCCCTTGAACGGGTGTGAGCCACCCTTCCCCGCCGTGCTGCGCGGACGCGCCTCGCCGCCGCCGAAATTATGCGGCCCCATGTCGTCGTCCGTCGGCTTGTGCGCGCGGGTCGCTGGCAGGTTCGCCGCGCGGCCATATTTGCGCTCGCCTGCAAAGCTGCCGGCACGATCCTCAACCTCGGTCTGGCGCGCCATGGGATCGTCGCCGATGGCGAGTTCCACTTCCTGCAGGCGCTTGACCTCGTCGCGCATCCGCGCGGCCTCCTCGAATTCGAGGTTGGCTGCGGCCTCGCGCATGCGCTTCTCGAGATCGGCAATGGTCGCCTTGAGGTTGTGACCAACCATGGGCTTGTCGACGAGGCCCATGTCGACGGTGACGTGATCCTGCTCGTAGACCGAACCCAGAATATCGGCGATGCCGCGTTTGATGGTGGCCGGCGTGATGCCGTTCGCCAGATTATAGGCCTGCTGCTTTTCACGGCGGCGGCTCGTCTCCTCCATGGCGCGCTTCATGGAGCCCGTGACCACATCCGCATAAAGGATCACGCGCCCATCCACGTTGCGCGCCGCGCGGCCGATGGTCTGCACCAGTGAGGTCTCGCTGCGCAGGAAACCTTCCTTGTCAGCATCGAGGATTGCGACCAGAGCGCATTCGGGAATGTCGAGCCCTTCGCGCAACAGGTTGATGCCCACCAGCACGTCGAAGGCACCAAGGCGAAGATCACGAATGATCTCGATGCGCTCGATGGTGTCGATATCCGAATGCATGTAGCGAACCCGCACGCCATTCTCGTGCAGATATTCGGTGAGGTCCTCGGCCATGCGCTTGGTGAGCACTGTGACCAGCGTGCGATAGCCATTCCTCGCCGTCTCGCGGATCTCGCCCAGCACATCATCGACCTGCGCGCGCGCCGGGCGGATCTCGACCGGCGGGTCGATGAGCCCTGTCGGGCGAATGACCTGCTCGACGAAGACACCACCCGTGCGCTCCATCTCCCATGTCCCCGGCGTCGCCGAGACATGCACGGTCTGCGGCCGCATGGCATCCCATTCCTCGAAGCGCATGGGGCGATTGTCGAGACAGGACGGCAGACGGAAGCCATATTCGGCCAGCGTCGCCTTGCGCCGGAAGTCGCCGCGATACATGCCACCGATCTGTGGCACGGTGACATGGCTCTCGTCCGTGAAGACAAGCGCATTGTCGGGCAGATACTCGAAGAGCGTTGGTGGCGGCTCGCCCGGCTTGCGGCCGGTGAGATAGCGCGAATAGTTCTCGATGCCCGCGCAGGAGCCGGTGGCTTCGAGCATCTCAAGATCGAACATCGTGCGTTGCTCGAGTCGCTGCGCTTCCAGCAGGCGACCACCATTGTTGAGTTCGGCGAGACGCTCCTTGAGTTCCTTCTTGATGCCATTGATGGCCTGAAGAAGGGTCGGGCGCGGTGTCACATAATGGCTGTTGGCATAGACCTTCACGAACTCGAGATCCTGCGTTTTCTTGCCGGTCAGCGGATCGAATTCGGCAATGGTCTCGATCTCGTCGCCGAAGAAGCCGACACGCCAGGCGCGGTCTTCATAATGCGCCGGGAAGATCTCGATCGTATCGCCGCGCACGCGAAACACGCCGCGTGAGAAATCGCCAAGGCTGCGCTTGTACTGCAGGGCCACGAGATCTGCGATGAGCTGGCGCTGGTCAATCTTTTCGCCCAGCTTGATGGAGAAGGTCATGGCCGTATAGGTCTCGACCGACCCGATACCATAGATGCAGGAGACCGAGGCAACGATGATCACGTCATCGCGTTCGAGCAGGGCGCGCGTCGCGGAATGCCGCATGCGGTCGATCTGCTCGTTGATCGAGCTTTCCTTCTCGATATAGGTGTCCGAGCGCGGTACGTAGGCTTCCGGCTGGTAGTAATCGTAATAGCTGACGAAATATTCGACCGCATTGTCGGGAAAGAAGCTCTTGAACTCGCCATAGAGCTGCGCCGCAAGGGTCTTGTTCGGCGCGAGAATGAGCGCCGGCCGATTGGTGCGCGAGATCACCTGCGCCATGGTGAAGGTCTTGCCCGAGCCGGTGACGCCCAGCAGCACCTGATCGCGCTCCTGCGCCTCGATGCCCGACACCAGTTCCTCGATGGCCCGGGGCTGGTCGCCCTTGGGCTCATACTCGGACACGAGATGGAACCTGCGCCCGCCCTCGGACTTTTCCGGGCGTTCGGGGCGATGCGGCACCCAGGCCTGCTTTTCCCGCAGATTGGGGTCGCCCAGCTCCAGCAACTGCCGGAGGGAGTCCACCGTCGCCTCGGCGCCGGACGGCCCGTCGCGATCAAAGGTCCGCGCCTCCCGATCCGGCGGCCCTGCCCGGCCCTTTTTCCCGACAATGCCCGGGCGCGCCCGCTCTGGCTGGCCGAGCACCTTGGCGAGGGCGGGATCAAGTCCTGTGACCTCCCCTGCATCAAAGCCGGCCTGCGGGGCTTCCCCAAAACCGGAGCGCCGGTCATTCAGGGCTGGATTCAGCAGGGCCGCCAGATGCTCGTCGAGCGGCTGGACATCGGGGCGGGACGCCTTGGCGCGGGTCGGACGCGAGGGGGATTTCGGAGTCTTGGCCATGAGGCGAATATAGGGATTGCCCGCCACATTAGAAGCTGCGGATTGAGACCTTCATCCCCTGCCGACCATGTGGCGATGATCTCGCTGCCCAGAGGGCCAAGCGCCCAAAACGGCCATACACAGACGGTTTGACTGGTGCTAATCTTCAGATGGTTAGGGGGTGTCGCGCCCTTCGCTTCGTTCGGAGCCGGGCCCTTGGCCCGGCCCCGTGCCTCACTTGATAATCAGGATTAGGCGTAGGACCCACAACCTGACCTCAAGCTTCAGCATTCGAAGCTTCATCCGCGACACCCCCTTTCCGATTGCCAGACAAAATAGCCCGGCCCTCCGATGAGAGGCCGGGTTCTGCTTCAAATCCATGGTCAAGGCTGCGTCGGGTCGCCCGTGTTGGGGCCCCGAGGGCTTCCGCTGCCTGACGGGCCTCACGGCCATTTGTTCCCGGCATCGCTCAGGTTAGAACAGGCCAGATTGGGGGCCTTGGATGACGAGCTGGCAGATTGAACTGATAGGCGGCTGCGCGGCCACGGTGACGACCCTGTGCTGGGTGCCACAGGCACTCCGGATCCTGCGAACCCGCGACACTCGGTCGATTTCGCTGGCCTCCCAGGGGGCCTTCACGGTCGGCATCGCCCTCTGGCTGGTCTATGGCATCCTGATCGGCAGTTGGCCGGTCACTGCGGCCAATCTGGTCACCCTGCTGATCGTCGGAGCGATTCTCATCCTCAAGATTCGCTACGGCTGATCGAGGCTTCAGCCGCCGGGACGCAGGGCCTGCTCCTGGAACGCCCGCTTGGCCTGGGTAAATTGGGGTGCCTCGACCTTCAAGGTTAACGCGACAGTGATCGTGGCGAGCGCCAGAATAGCCACGAGCGCCAGCGACAGATTGAACTGGCGCTGGGCCTCTCCTGGATCGATTCTACGGGTAAAGCCCTGATCGGCGGTGCGATCCAAATGATCCAGAATCGACATGTCGGAACCCCTGCTGAATGGCTCTGGCAGCTCCTGAAGTCTTAGGGGTGCCGGGGCTTGTCCGTGGTGTGCCGGCGCACCTGACGTGACGGTTGCGGCAACCTGCCAAGGGTTCAACTGCCGGATTCCGGAATGGTTTCAATATAAAAGCCGGTCATTGCACGCCGGACCGAGGATTGATTTGCCTCCGGGCCCGGTCGCGCCTATGTTCCGCGCCGCAAAA
>CAISZN010000336.1 GCA_903889985.1 uncultured Hyphomicrobiales bacterium
AGATAGTCGGCCCGCTCCATGTAGCGTGAGAGCCAGAACAGATTGTCCGCAGTACGCGCTAGCATGACAGCCTCAGGAAAGAGCCGCGTCGTCGATCACCCAGGTATCCTTGGTGCCGCCGCCCTGGCTTGAATTGACAACGAGAGAGCCCTCCTTGAGGGCCACACGGGTGAGGCCGCCGGGCACGACCCGAACTCCGTCCGCCCCGGACAGGACGAAGGGGCGCAGATCAACGTGACGCGACGAGATGCCGGAGGGGAAGGAGGCCGGACAGGTTGAGAGCGACAGCGTCGGCTGGGCGATGAAGTTGTTTGGATCAGCTGCGAGCTTCTGTGCAAAAGCGGCAATCTCCGCACGCGTCGCATGAGGACCCACCAACATGCCATAGCCGCCCGAGCCGTTAACTTCCTTCACCACCAGATCGGGCAGATGCTCCAGCACATAGGCCAGTGCATCCTTCTCACGACAGCGCCAGGTGGGTACGTTCTTCAGGAGAGGCTCTTCGCCGAGATAGAAGCGGATGACCTCGGGCATATAGGTATAGACCGCCTTGTCGTCGGCGACCCCTGTGCCCACAGCATTGGCGAGCGTCACGTTGCCGGCCTGATAGGCACTCATGAGGCCGGGCACGCCCAGTGCGCTGTCCGGCCGAAAGGCGAGCGGATCAAGGAAATCATCATCGAGCCGTCGATAGATGACATCAACGCGCTTGGGCCCCTGCGTTGTAAGCATGTAGACGAGGCCCTCGCTGACCATGAGGTCGCGGCCTTCGACGAGTTCTACGCCCAGCTTGTCTGCAAGGAAAGAGTGCTCGTAATAAGCCGAGTTATATTGGCCCGGCGTCAGCACAACGATGGTAGGATCGCGACCCGTACCCGCCGGCGCGACAGAGCGCAGCGAGGCAAGCAGCTGGTCTGGATAGTCTTCGACCGGCGCCACACCATGGGCTGCAAACAGATCCGGCATCAGCCGCATCATCACTTCGCGGTTTTCCAGCATGTAGGAAACACCGGAAGGCGTGCGCGCATTGTCTTCCAGAACATAGAAGTCATTTTCATCGACGCGAACCACATCGACGCCGGCAATATGTACATAAACGTCGTGTGGAACCGGGCGCCCCGCCATCTCAGGTCGATAGGCCGGATTCCGATAGATGATGTCGGAGGGAATGATCCCGGCCCGCAGGATTTCGCCCTTGCCATAAATGTCGGCAAGAAACAGGTTGAGCGCCTTCACGCGCTGAACAAGGCCAGCCTCAAGCCGCACCCATTCCGACCGCCCAAGCACCCTCGGCACGATATCGAAGGGAATTAGGCGCTCGGTCGCATCCTTGTCGCCATAAACAGCGAAAGTGATACCGATCCGGCGAAACATCAGCTCCGCCTGATTGCGACGCGAGGCCAGCATTTCGGGCGGCGACTGGTCAAGCCACGCGGCAACCCGTTTGTAAACTTCGCGAAACGTCCCGTCTTCACGGGTCATTTCATCAAAACCGGCTTTCTTCGCCACTCCTACCCCCGGGAACCCACGCGCTCAAGGCATCATGTTGCAAGGTGCATACCAGCACAAGGCTGACTAAGCGTAACGCAGAAAGTTGAGTTCCCGGGCGCGGCAGCCACAAGACTGCCCAGTTAGCGTATTTTTTAGGCAGCGCTGACCTTATGATCGGGCAGCGGTCGCGGCTTTTGGCGGTTCCGCTGCGGACGCCGCAGGCTTCGCCGCCCCCAGATGATCACTCCGGTCATCAAAAGGCCGGCGAGGACCACAGAAACAAGCAAATTCAAACCTCCGGCAATCAGTGCCGACCAGGTCCCCTCGTGCAGGATGCGAGACCAATTCCGCGACGCCGGCGTCAGGCCCTGTGATGTCACTGTAAAGGCAGTCAGATCGCCTCCAAGATCGATGCGCGCCAGCGTCCGGCCCCCACGTGCTCCAATGGATATGACCCGAGACATGTCATGCTGCGCAGCGATCAAGCGGACCGCTTCCTTGAGCGGCACCGGCCGGGCGGCAGGCTCCCTGGGGCCCGAAGCACCCACAGTGACATCGAGCGCCAGAAAGAGCCCCGTAAGCGGGCTCAGAACAACCAGCGGAAGTGTGAACCAGGCCATGCCCTTATGCCATCCTGAAAGGCTGTTGCGCAGGCGAGGCAGGCCCATGAGCACACCCAGCGCAATGATGACGAGCATGGCAATGGTGGAAGCCGTCACAAGCCAGCCGAACCCGCTGATGATGCGCTGGTGCGTGCCTCTAGCCCAGCCGAAAAGGCCCGTCAGGGCGGATGTTGAGGTCGCCTTCTCACCGGTCGCGAGATCAACATCGACCGATGCACCGCCTCCCTGCAAGCGCATCTGGTTCGCGAACGGATCTATGAAGAGGCCGCGTGCCTTGCTGTCCGGGTCAAATTTCTGCAGCAGACCTTCGACCTTGGTGCCATCAAGGCTGCCAGGCCTGATGGCAATGTCCTGCAGCATGGGCTGGACTGAAAGGATCAGCCCGGTAACGATCACGACGGCAAGAGGCAGGGCAAACAGCAGACTGGTCCAGCGGTGCAGGCGAAGCAGATAGGGTTTCATGGTGTCAATTTCCTTTGGCACCATTTATTGATAACTTCTTATCCCAAGATCAAATGACAGTTTGTCCATCTTAGGGCTGTTTCCACGGCCATTTGACTGGCAGGTCGCGCTACTTAAACTTTTGACTGAGCGCGACAGAAAAAGCCCTCGGGAGGATCCATGAAACTGCGCTTCTGGCAGCTGTCACTGACGATCGTGCCCTTCCTCACCTCGGCTCTGCTCAACGGCATCATGGCCCGATCGGCCTTGGCTGCACCAGCCGAGCTGATCGAGGCTGCGCGCAAGGAAGGCAGCGTCACCTGGTATACGACTCAGACCGTCACCCAGCTTGTCCGGCCAATCGCCGAGGCCTTCGAGAAAAAATATGGTGTCAAACTTGAATATGTCCGGGCCAATTCTGTCGACGTGGCGATGCGCATTGAAAATGAAGCAAAGGCTGGCAAGGTCATGGCCGACCTGCTTGACGGCACATCCACAGCTCCTCTGCTCAAACGAAGCAAACTCGTTCTGAAATACATTCCAGACTCTGCTGCTTTATTCCCGCGAGAGGTCATCGATGCGGATGGATATTGGGTCGGCACAAATTATTTTGTGATGAACCCTGGCATCAACACAGACCTGGTGCCGCCTGCGACAGAACCAAAAACATGGGACGACTTGCTCGACCCGAAATGGAGAGGCCGCATAGCCTGGGGCAGCAGCAATTCCTCATCAGCTGGCCCGGGCTTCGTTGGCCTGGTGCTGAAAGAACTCGGAGACGAGAAAGGCCTAGACTATCTTCGAAAACTGGCTGGGCAGGGTATTGCTGCAAGCCCCGTTGCCGCTCGCCAGATCCTTGATCAGGTCATCGCGGGCGAATACGCCATCGGCCTGCAGACATTCAACCATCACGCCGTCATCAGCGCCGCCAAGGGCGCACCCGTTCGCTGGCTGCCAATGTCGCCGGTCATGGTCAATCTGTCCACCGCTTCAGTGGCCGCCCAGGCGCCTCATCCGAATGCAGCAAAGCTGCTGCTCGACTTTCTCGTTTCTGAGGAAGGCCAACAGATTTTTCGCAACGAGGACTACTTACCGGTCAATCCGAAGGTCATGGCGAAAGACCCAAGCCTTATTCCCGATGGCAAGACCCTGCGCGGCATCTTCTTCACACCCGAAGTGATCGAGGAGCAGATGCCGCGCTGGGACCGCCTGTTCATGGAGATCTTTCGTTAGACCACAAAAGGCCTCACATCGTTGCGGCGACTTCAACCCTCAGGAAGCCAAGCTTTTCATGAACCGGCCGATCGGAAACGCAGAACAGTACCGCATCCTCGGAAGCCTTGTGGGACACATAGTGCCATGAGGGCGCTACGAAGAC
>CAISZN010000337.1 GCA_903889985.1 uncultured Hyphomicrobiales bacterium
GACTACGACAAGCTGACCCTGCAGATCGAGACCAACGGCGCCGTTGGACCTGAGGATGCCCTGGCTTATGCCGCGCGCATTCTCCAGGACCAACTCAACGTGTTCGTCAACTTCGAAGAGCCCCGCAAGGAGCAGGCCGCGGAATCGATCCCCGACCTCGCCTTCAATCCGGCGTTCCTCAAGAAGGTCGACGAACTCGAATTGTCGGTGCGCTCCGCCAATTGTCTCAAGAACGACAACATCGTCTACATCGGCGACCTCATCCAGAAGACGGAAGCCGAGATGCTGCGGACGCCGAACTTCGGCCGCAAGTCGCTCAACGAAATCAAGGAAGTGCTCGCCCAGATGGGTCTCCATCTCGGCATGGAAGTCACGGGTTGGCCGCCGGAAAACATCGAAGAGCTGGCCAAGCGCTTCGAAGAGCATTACTAGGACCCCAATTCGGCGGCGGGGCAGCCAATTGCCACGCCGCCGTCGGCCTGTTCCGAAGGATCAGACCAAAGAGGACGGCCGTACCTTGGCACGGCGGCCGGAACAACGAAGGAGTTAGCCATGTATCACGGTCGCGCTAAGCGCCGCTTCAATCGTACCGCCGAACACCGCAAGGCGATGTTCTCGAACATGTGTCAGGCGCTCATCAAGCATGAGCAGATTGTCACGACCCTGCCGAAGGCGAAGGACCTGCGTCCCGTCGTCGAGAAGCTCGTGACTCTCGGCAAGCGTGGTGACCTGCATGCCCGTCGTCAGGCGATCTCGCAGATCAAGGACGTCGTCCTCGTCAGGAAGCTTTTCGACGTGCTTGGGCCCCGCTACAAGGAGCGCAACGGCGGTTACTGCCGCGTGCTCAAGGCCGGCTTCCGCTATGGCGACAATGCCCCGCTCGCCGTGATCGAATTCGTCGATCGCGATGTGTCGGCCAAGGGAAAGGACTCCGGTCCGGTCGAGGCGCAGTCGGAAGCCGCCGAGTAATCTCGCGCGCAAACAGATTTTTGAAGGGCGGTCCCACGGGCCGCCCTTTTCTTTTGGGGCTCATGCTGAAACCATCACGTGAGGGAGATGGCTCATGCTTCGCTGGTTTTTCACGGGCCTGATGCTGCTGGTTGCCGGCCAGGCCCTGGCACAGGGGCCCAATGCCGAGGCAAGGCTGCTGTCGGCGGTGACCAGTGGCGACCTGATCTCTGTGCAGGCAGCCCTGCGGGACGGGGCGCGGATTGACGTGCGGGACGATCAAAAACGCACGGCCCTGCTGATTGCGACCTATCGGAATGACCTTTCCGTGGCGAAGGCGCTCATCGATGCCGGGGCGGATGTAAATGCCAAGGATTCCATCGAGGACTCGCCCTATCTCTATGCGGGGGCAGAGGGGCGCACGGAGATCCTCAAGCTCATCCTGCGGGCCGGGGCGGATCTGCGCAGCACCAACCGCTATGGCGGCACGGCGCTCATCCCGGCCGCACACCATGGGCATGTGGAGGCGGTGCGTGCGCTCCTTGGGACCGGCGTCGACGTGAACCACGTCAACAAGCTGGGCTGGACGGCGCTGATGGAGGCCGTCCTTCTCGGGGGTGGCGATGCCGCCCATATCCAGATCGTCGAGCTGCTTCTGCGCGCAGGGGCGCGGCCGGACATTGCCGACAGGGAAGGCGTGACGCCGCTGGCCCATGCCCGCAAGCGCGGCTTTGGTGCGATCGTGCGGGTCTTGGAGTCATATGGCGCAAGGTGACCGAAGCCAGATAGCTCCACTTTGCAGTGCAGCGCGGGCTGCCTATATCCTGTCATGACCTGATTCAGCGGAGACCGAAATGCTGCGCATCGCTCTTGCGTTCCTGATCGCCGCCGCCGGCCTGTCGCCGTCGCTCGCGCAGACACGCACCGTGCCCCAGACCCGGTCGGATACCATGCTGTCCTACGCGCCGCTGGTGAAGCGCGTCGTGCCGACCGTGGTCAACGTCTATGCGTCGCGCACGGAAAAGCCGGTGCGCAACCCGCTCTTCGACGATCCGCTGTTCCGGCAGTTCTTCGGTGGCGCCAATCCCAATTCCGGCAATGTGGCGCAGTCGCTTGGCTCAGGTGTGGTGGTTGATCCCTCCGGCCTCGTGGTGACCAATCATCATGTCATCGAGGGGATGACTGATGTGAAGGTCGCGCTGTCCGACAAGCGCGAATTCGATGCGGACATCGTGCTGCGTGATCCGCGCACCGATCTTGCGGTGCTGAAGCTCAAGGGCGGCGGTCCGTTTCCGGCGCTCGAACTTGGTGATTCCGACGCTGCGGAAGTGGGCGATCTTGTCCTAGCGATTGGCAATCCCTTTGGCGTCGGTCAGACCGTGACGCAGGGCATCGTGTCGGCTGTTGCGCGCACGCAGGTTGGCGTGAGCGACTATGGATTTTTCATCCAGACCGATGCGGCAATCAACCCGGGCAACTCGGGTGGCGCCCTGATCGACATGAATGCGCGGCTCATTGGCATCAACTCGGCGATCTATTCGCGCAGTGGCGGATCGGTGGGGATCGGTTTCGCCATTCCTGTGAATATGGTGAAGGTGGTGGTCGCGGCAGCCAAGGGCGGACGTGCACAGGTGCGTCGCCCATGGACGGGTGCAACCCTGCAGGCCCTGTCGCGCGAGATCGCGGAGTCCATTGGCCTTGATCGGCCAGCAGGCGCCATCGTTTCCGAGCTGAATTCAAAGGGTCCGGCTGCGGAGGCGGGCATGAAGCGTGGCGATGTGATCACCGCGGTGGAAGGTCTGTCCGTCGATGATCCGGAGGGTTTTGGGTATCGCATCGCGACCAAGCCGCTGGGGGGCAGCACGAGCGTGAGCGTGTTGCGCGATGGCAAGCCGATGACCCTGACGATGAAGCTCATCCCCGCGCCGGAGAACCCGCCGCGAGAGCCCCTGAAGGTCAGCGGGCGCTCACCTTTCACGGGTGCAACCTTCGTCAATATCTCGCCAGCGGTTACCGAAGAGCTCTCCATCGAGACCTTCCGCGAAGGTGTCGTGGCCGTGGAGATCCCTGAGGATTCGCTCGCTGCTTCTGTCGGTTTGCAGAAGGGCGATGTGGTGCTTGCCGTGAACGATGCGAAGATCGCGCGCACAGGCGACCTCGAAAAGGCAACGGCCGCTCGCAAGTCCTATTGGAAACTCACGATCGGCCGTGGCGGTCAGATTTTCACGACTGTGATGGGGGGCTGAGGCGCCTTCCGGCGCCCCAGAACCTCACGCAGCCTTGCGCATCGGGGCAGCGGTCTTTGCCTTGCCCATGCGGCGCTTGAGCGAGGCCCAGAGCTTGCGCATCTCATCAGCAGCCTGGCCCGAGGGATTGAGCTCGGAGACGCCGAAGCCATGACGGGCTGCTTCCTGATAGTCAACGCGCGAGGAGACCAGCGGGGCGAGCAGGCCGCCCATGGCTTCCAGCGTCTCTACACCTTCTTCCACGCGCGCGCTCTGCTGGGCAGGCGGGCACTGGTTGAGCAGGAAGGCAAATTCCTTGCGCATGGCCTTGAGCGTCTTGCGGGTCGCCTCGCTTGCCCAAAGGTCGAAGACATTGGGGCGCGCCGGGATGACGCAGAAATCCGCTGCCTTCATGGCCGCCTCGGTCGAGGGGGATTCAGTACCAGCGGTATCGATGATGCAGAGCGTAATGCCGCTCTTTGCC
>CAISZN010000338.1 GCA_903889985.1 uncultured Hyphomicrobiales bacterium
CGCGCCAGATCATGAGCTTGGGATATTCCGCCGGGCTGTCGTTGACCGTCATGCGGCGCACGACAGAATTGACACCATCCGACCCGATGAGCGCGTCGCCGGTGACGCTCTTCCCACCGTCGAGGTGAAGCGTGACCTTCCCGTCCTTTTCCTCGAGGCCGGTGCACCGCGAATTGAGGTGGATGCAATCCGGCTTCAGCGCCATGACGACGTCGGTCAGGACCTTGAGAAGGTCCGGCCGATAGACGGTCATATAGGGATAGCCGTAGCGCTCGACCGCCACCGGGCCGAGGTCGAACAGCTTCCAGGTCTTGCCGCTGTTCCAGAGGCGGATTTCCTTGCGCTCCGCCTTGCAGGACAGTTGCATGAGCGCCTGGAAGGCGCCCACTGAATCAAGCGCACGGTTGCCATTGGGGCTGATCTGGATCCCGGCCCCGATCTCGCGCAGCTCGCCGGCCTGCTCGAAGATGTCGACGTCGTAGCCTCGCTTCAGCAGGGCTGCCGCAGCGCACATGCCACCGATGCCACCGCCGGCAATGAGAATATGGGGCTTGGAACCGCTCACACTTTCGCTCCCTGAAGGACCCGGGCCGCGTCAGGCGGGTCTCGTGACCCCTCTCTAGCGCGTCGAGCCCCTCCGAGACAATCTGGTGCTAGGCGGGCCAGTTGTCGCGGATCCAACCTGCGTTCAACCCATCGCCTCCAGCTCCGCGATCATGCCTTCGATCATGCCAAGCCCGATCTGCCAGAAGGCCGGGTCTCGGGCATCCAGGCCGAAGGGGGCCAGAAGCTCGGAGTGATGTTTGGTGCCGCCCGCCGCGAGCATAGCGAAATATTTCTCCGCAAATCCCTCTGATGCATTCTGATAAACGCCATAGAGCGAGTTCACGAGGCAGTCCCCGAAGGCATAGGCATAAACATAGAAGGGCGAATGCACGAAATGCGGGATATAGGCCCAGAAGGTCTCGTACCCCGGCCCAAGGCGGATCGCAGGCCCAAGGCTCTCGCCCTGCACGCTCATCCAGAGTTCGCCAATTTTTTCCGCTGTCAGCTCGCCCTCGCGGCGCGCCGTATGGAGCTTGCGTTCGAACGAGTAGAAGGCGATCTGGCGGACCACGGTGTTGAGCATGTCCTCGACCTTGGAGGCGAGCATGGCCCGGCGCTGTTCCACGCCCGCTTGATCGAGCAACCGACGGAAGGTCAGCATCTCACCGAAGACGCTGGCGGTCTCGGCGAGCGTCAGGGGCGTTGGCGCCATGAGCGCACCATTGTGGGCGGCAAGCACCTGATGGACCCCGTGGCCAAGTTCATGAGCCAGCGTCATCACATCGCGCGGCTTGCCCTGATAGTTGAGCAGCACATAGGGATGCGCCGAGGGCACCGTGGGATGGGCGAAAGCACCCGGAGCCTTGCCCGGCCGCACCGGCGCGTCAATCCAGCGTCCGTCGAAGAAGCGCCGGGCGATCTCGCTCATCTGCGGAGAGAACCCGGCATAGGCGGTCAGAACCGTGTCGCGCGCCTCCTCCCAGCCATAGGTGCGGGTGGGAACGTCGGGCAGCGGGGCATTTCGGTCCCAGTGATTCAGGGCCTCCTTGCCGAACCACTTGGCCTTCAGCTTGTAGTAGCGGTGCGACAGGCGAGGATAGGCGTCGCGCACGGCACTCACCAGCGCATCCACCACCTCCCGCTCGACACGGTTCGACAGGTGGCGGGAATCCGCCACATCGGTGAACCCGCGCCAGCGATCACCGATTTCCTTGTCCTTCGCCAGCGTATTGGTGATCAGGGCGAAGATGCGCAGATTGGCGGAAAGCGTTGTGGCGATGGCTTCCGAGGCTTCGCGACGCAGGTTCTCGTCGCGATCCTGCATGAGGCTCAGCGTCGGTTCGAGCGCCAGCTCCTTGTCGCCCACCTTGAAGCGTAAGGACGCCATGGTCTCGTCGAAAAGCCGGTTCCAGGCTCCCCGTCCGGTGACCGATTTCTCGTGGAACAGCTCTTCGATCCGATCTTCCAGCTGATAGGGCTTCTCGCGCCGCAGATCTTCGACCCATGGCCGATAATGATCGAGCGGAGCCTTGCTGACGGCTGCATCGAGGGTGGCGTCGTCAATCCGGTTGAGCTCGAGCGTGAAGAACAGCAGTTCGGTGGATGCCGCGGTCACCTTCTCCTGCGCATCCCCATAGAACTTGGCGCGAACGGGATCGGTCGTATCCCCGGAATACGTCAGGCCCGCGTAGGACATGATGCGCCCGAGCAGGTCCTCCAACGCCTCATAGCGGCGGATGGCAGCATAAAGCGCCTGGCCGTCCGGCTCCCGGGCCATGGCGTCGAGCCTGCCACGATAATCCTTTGCAAAGACTGAGCATTCACTGCCGGCCCGAGCGAGATCGTCCGCGTAGGCCGCCGAATCCATTGAGGGATAGAGATCCGTGAGGTTCCACTCGGGGAGATCCCCATAGCTGGTCTGATCTGCTGCCTCGGCATGGGCGGAGAAGGCTGGCTGCGGGAAGGCTGGGACATTCGGGCGCATGAATCGATCCGGTGAGGATGGGCACCCATCATATTGGCCCGATGGCCCCCTGGATCAACTCTTGTGCTTGCTGTTTACCGCCTGTTTGCCGCGGCGGAAGGTAGAGACCGGCAGGCGTGCCATCCCGGCACGGGCATTAAGCCGCCGTTTACCCTACTCGCGCACCATCTACCTCAAACAGGCTACCGATTCTCTTGGCAGGAAAAGCAGATAAGAATGACGTCCACGGTCCTGATCGCCGACGACGACCCGGTCCAGCGGCGCCTCCTCGAGGCGATGGTGCGCCGTTTTGGATACGAAACCGAGGTTGTCGAGGGCGGCGAAGCTGCCATCGAACGGCTGGAATCGGCCGACCAGCCGCCGGTCGCCTGCCTGATTCTCGATCTTGTCATGCCCGATCTCGACGGCATGGGCGTGCTGGGCCGCCTGCGGGACAAGCGAATAACCACACCTGTCGTCGTGCAGACTGCCCATGGCTCCATCGAGACGGTCGTCTCGGCCATGCGAGCCGGGGCTGTGGATTTCGTGGTGAAGCCGGTGGGCGCCGAGCGCTTGCAGGTCTCGATCAAGAACGCGCTGCGGGTCGATGCCCTTGAAGGCGAGATCCGCCGCATCTCGAAGCGTGCAACGGGAACCCTGACCTTCCGCGACCTGGCTTCCCGATCCGAGGACATGGGCCGCGTCATCAGGCTCGGCGAGCGTGCTGCCAAATCCAACATTCCAGTCCTGATCGAGGGCGAATCCGGCGTTGGCAAGGAGCTGATCGCCCGCGCCATTCAGGGTGCCTCCGACAGGCGCGGCAAGCCTTTCGTCACCGTCAATTGCGGGGCGCTGCCGGAAAACCTGGTGGAATCGATCCTCTTCGGTCACGAGAAGGGCGCCTTCACCGGTGCAACGGAAAAGCATGCCGGCAAATTCGTCGAAGCGAGCGGCGGCACGCTGTTTCTGGATGAGATCGGCGAACTCCCGCTCGAAAGCCAGGTGAAACTCCTGCGCGCCCTGCAGGAGGGCGAAGTCGACCCGGTTGGCGGAAAGCGCCCGGTCAAGGTCGACGTCCGCCTCATCTCGGCGACCAACCAGAACCTCATCGAACTCGTGAAGCAGGGACGCTTCCGCGAGGATCTATATTACCGGCTCAATGTTTTCCCGATCACCATTCCCGCGCTCCGCAACCGGCGCGAAGATATCGCGGATCTGGCACGGCGGTTCATGGCACGTTTTGCTGCCGAGGAAGGCAAGCGACTGCGCGGCATGTCCCATGAATGCATCGCGCTGCTGTCCCGCTATGACTGGCCGGGCAATGTGCGCCAGCTCGAAAACGCCGTCTTCCGGGCCGTGGTGCTGGCGGATGGGGACGAGCTGACAATCGCTGAATTCCCGCAAATCGCCGCCCAGGTCGAAGGCTTCGACGTTCGGGTGCCTCCCGTCCCAATGGCAGCCCCTGCCCCCATGGCGACCGCCCGCGAAATCGTCCGGGTGGAAGTGCGCGACCCCAATGTCATGCGCCTGCTCGATGATGCCGGCCACGTCCATCCGCTGGAATGGCTGGAACGGGAAGTGCTGAAGTTCTCCCTGTCGCGCTATCGTGGGCAGATGTCCGAAATGGCGCGACGTCTGGGGATCGGGCGCTCGACCCTCTATCGCAAGATGAAGGAATTCGGGCTGCAGGAACCTGGGAGTGGCGACGCGGAGTCCCAGGACGCGGCCTGATGGCTGTGTCCTTGTAACTACGCCCGTGGTGAATCTGTCATGTGTGCCAGCGCACCGCGCGAGTACCATTGATTTTGTCCAATATTCCGGGCTTTCTGATGGATGAATACTTCTGCTGACGCAGAGGCGCGGTCCGAAAGCCATTGTCACAATCAGGCTTCCGTCCATCCGGGGTGAAGACACATGAGGGCGTTGTCGAAGAAACTGGCCTTCACGGCATCCGCTGCCACATTGATGCTCGTGATGGGCATCTCGACTTCGATCCGGGCACAGGAGTCGAAGGATCCGGCAAATGCGGTTCCGCAAGAGGCGGCAACGGCTGCGGAACCCGCCAGCAGGCCTCCTGTAGAGACCGCTTCGGAGGTCAAGAGCGAGACCTCGGCTGCAGCCGACCACCACGAAGTTGCCAGCCCCGCCCCGACTTCCGCTCCCGATGCCCCTGCCGTTCAAGCAGCCCAGCCTGCAGAACCGCCCGTCCCGCAGGCCCCCGTCGCGACAGTGACAGATGCCCCGTCCCCGGCTGCGCCGACGGAGGCCAGCACTCCCGCTGCGGCCCCGGTCGTGGCAGCCCCAGTTGAGGCACCCGCAAGCGCCGCTCAGCCTGCAGCCGAAACGGCCAAGGTCGAGCCGGTCATCCAGGACGAAAAGATCGAGATCGCGGCCGCCTTAAAGAGCGCACTGGAAAGCCTTGCCAAGGAGCCGGCCAGAACGATCTCCCAGCGCCGGGAACGGGAGAGCGTTGCTGCCTTTTATACCGCTCGCGAGGGCGCGCCGGTCTGGCGCGATGGCGGAAAATGGACCGATGCCGCGCGCAGTGTCATTGCACGACTTGAGCACGCCGATGAGGACGGCCTGGACCTGCGGCAGATTCCGATTCCTGTGTTGCGTGATGGCAGCGCGGCCGACAAGGCCTCCACCGAGCTAGCCCTGTCCCTGGCCACAATCGCTTACGCCCGCCAGGCCAGCGGCGGGCGGGTCGATCCGACCACGATCAGCAAGCTCATTACCGACAAGCCTGAAATTGCCGACGCGGCGAAAGTGCTGAGTTCGATACCCTCTGCCACGGACGCGGGAGCTGCTCTACAAGCCTTCAATCCCGATCATGATGGCTACCGGAAGCTGCGTACAAAACTCGCCGAACTGCGTCGCGAGAAGACCCAGCCTGCGGCAACCCAGATCGAGCCGGGCCCCCTTCTCAAGGTGGGCATGAAGGATCCGCGCGTGCCGCTGATCCGGGCTCATTTCAAGATCGGCGCGCCGGAAACAACCACATCCGATGATCTCGTCTATGATACGCGCGTGGCTTCAGCGGTGGCCGACTTCCAGCGCGTGAACGGGCTCCCGGCCTCGGGCCAGCTTACGCCGCGCACCGTCGCCGTTCTGTCCGGTGGGCAGCCTGCAGCACTTGAGGCTGACATCATTGCCAATATGGAGCGCTGGCGGTGGATGCCGCACAGCGAGTCGAGCGAACGTATCGAGGTGAACATTCCCGACTATACGGTGCGCGTGTATCGCAACAATGCGATGATTCACAGCGCCCGCGTGGTTGTCGGTAAGCCCACGACACCGACGCCAGTGTTCTCGAACGAGATGAAGTTCCTCGAAGTGAACCCCTATTGGAACGTGCCCGAGTCCATCATCAAGAAAGAGATGATGCCAAAGCTTGCGGCCGATCCGACCTATCTTTCGCGGATGGGCTATGAGGTCTCGAGCTATAAGGGCCGCATGGTCGTGCGCCAGCCTCCGGGCGAGCGCAATGCGCTGGGAAACATCAAGTTCATGTTCCCGAACCAGCATGCCGTCTACCTGCACGACACGCCCAGCCGCAGCCTGTTCAAGAACGACAAGCGTGCCTATAGCCACGGCTGCGTGCGCGTCGACCAGCCCTTCAAACTTGCCGAGATCGTGCTTGGCAAGGAGAACGGCTGGACAGAGGAGCGGGTGCGCAAAATGGTCGGCACCGGCAACAAGACCGTGCAGCTCCCCCATCACATCGACATCCACATCGGCTATTTCACGGCCTTCGTGGACGAGGATGGGAAGTTGCAACTGCGTGAGGACATCTATGGTTACTCGCGCAAGCTGAAGACCGCACTTGGCCTCGAAGGCTGAGCGAACCATCTGAAACGACAAAATTTTATCATCCGCGCAGACACAGCCTGCGCGGATGTTCTTTTTATGTTCCCCTGCCGAAGAGATCCCGACATATTCGTGCCAAATTCGACAGGCCTTGCTTTCGTCGCGGGGCGGTCTACAAATCTGGCCCGGCGCGTTCCAGCGGGGCGCGCGTGGGGTCGGGGTTGTGGGCTTTTCAGCTTGTTAACCCTTATCGGCAACACTTCGCTCACCATAATCTCCGCACGAGCTTCGTGCGGACTAACGCGAAACGCGAGTGGTCAGTTTGCGAGTTCTACGCCGGACAGGTCTCACCATGAAACGCCTTGCGCTCGGTGCGCTCGGGGTCGCCTCTTCGCTTTCCGTTCTGCTGGCGCCCGGAACGACGCAGAACGCCGTCGCCAATGGCGATACCCGCACGCTCTATCTCTACCATGCACATACGCGCGAGAGCATCGAAGCGACCTTCATGGTCAACGGCCACTATGACCAGGCTGTCCTCGAAAAGCTGAACTGGTTCCTGCGTGACTGGCGTCGCGACGAGCCCACCAAAATGGATCCGCGCCTTTTCGATGTTGTCTGGGAAGCCTATCGCGCATCGGGCTCACAGGAACCCGTGCAGATTGTGTCCGCTTATCGTTCGCCCGAAACAAACGCTATGCTTCGCCGCCGATCCAAGGCGGTTGCGGAATTTTCCCAGCACATGCTCGGCAAGGCCATGGACATGCATTATGTCGACGTGCCCATGTCGCGCATTCGCGAAATCGGCATGAAGATGCAGCGCGGCGGCGTGGGCTATTATCCGACCGCTGGCACGCCCTTCGTCCATCTCGATGTGGGCAACGTGCGTGCGTGGCCGCGCATGTCCTATGACCAGCTTGCACGCCTCTTCCCCGACGGCAAGACGGTGCATCTGCCCTCGAACGGTCAGCCCCTCGCCCGCTACGAAGAGGCACGGGCGGAAATCCTTGCCCGCAACAATGGCTCGGAGGTTCCGACCGTCGCAGAAGTCCGGTCGAAGAGCATCTTCGCCAGCCTTTTTGGCTGGGGTGACGAAGAGGAGGCTGCAGCTGCGCCGCCGCCCTCCGGTCCGCGCTCCCACGTCGCTGCCCTCATGGCCTCCCGTAATGGCCGCAACCAGCCAGCAGCAGCGCCGGTCGAGGAGGAGCCCCGCCGCTCCGTCGTCGTCGAACGTGCCGAACGTGACCTGCCACGCGGCGAGACTTTCCTGAGCGCACCGGAGCCAGTGGCCCAGGCAGCGAACAATGCCCGCCAGCTTGCTGCGCCTGACCCGCGGCTGGCCTCGGCCAAGATCGTGGACGCGCCCTTGCCGCCGCGACGGCCAACTGAACTTGCAAGCCTCCTGCCCCTGCTGAATGCCCCCCTGCCCCCGAGCCGGCCGACGGACCTGATCCCGCGTCCGCAGGTCGCCGAAGCCCGGCCGCAAACCCAGCGGCCGACTGAGCTGCCGGCTGTGATCACAGGCGGGACCGGCGGCCCTGTTGCGGCCAGCGCAGCCAATCTGCCGATTCCGGCGGGGTTGCTGGCCTATGCGCCCTCGACACTCTCGCCGGCGCTCAATGCAGCGGTCGCCCTCACCGAAGCACCCAAGCCCCCGGTGCGCTCGATCGCCCTGCGCCCGAGCCTGGCACCGCCTTCGGCCCAGCCTGTGGGCGTGCGCGCTGCCGCCCTGGCCCGCCGCCCGATGCTTGTGCCCGCCCGCCTCGACCGCTCAAATTTTCGCGTCCTGACCTCATCCGCCCGTATCGCGAATGCTGAAGGCAACGGCATGGGACCCGCCGCGGCACCCATCCGAGCCGCCGCACGCATGGATTTGAAGAGCGTCGCCTTCTCGGGCAGCGCCAATGTGGTCACTCGATTTATGCGCGGTCCGGGTGAGCTCGGGGACAGCCGGTTCACGGGGTCTGCGGTTCAGGCGCTTCCACGGCTCGATGCCGCCATGCTGACGACCCCAGCCCGCGACACGCTCAACTGAGGCGTGGTCTCCGGCCAGGCGGGTCGTGCAATTGACAATGCTCCCGGCGCCGCTAAACATCCCGCGCACTTGAGGAAACCAAACGCCGCGCCAGTCCGAAGGGAGACCGGACGAAGCTGACGATGCGGCGCCCACTCCCGCCATCCATGCGCTTGATGCGCGAAAGCCTGACGGGCCCGTCGAAAGACAGCACTCATGACCCTTGCCACGCCGACCCCTGCCCCTGCGTCCTCCCCCGCAGCGGAGCCCCAGCTCGTCGTCGATCATGTCTTCAAGCAATTCGGCGAAGGCCCCGGATCCGTTGTCGCGGTCGATCGCGTTTCGTTCAACGTGATGCCCGGAGAATTCGTCTCCGTCATCGGCCCCTCGGGCTGTGGCAAGTCGACCCTGTTCAACATCATCGGTGGCCTGCTCGGCGAATATAACGGTGACGTGAAGGTCCATAACGAGCGCATTTCCGGTCCGCATCCGGCCATCGGCATGGTGTTTCAGGAAGAATCGACCTTTCCCTGGCGCAACGTGGTCGACAATGTCTCCTTCCCGCTCGAACTCGTCGGCATGGCAAAGTCCGAACGGCTCGACCGCGCCCATCATTTCATCGACCTCGTCGGCCTGAAGGGCTTCGAGAAGCGCATGCCTTCGGAGCTTTCGGGCGGCATGAAACAGCGCGTCTCCATCGCACGCACCCTCGTCTCGCAGCCCAAGATCCTGCTCATGGACGAGCCCTTCGCCGCGCTGGACGAACAGACCCGCCTGCTGCTCGGCGACAAGATCACCCAAATCCAGCAGGAGCTGAACCAGACGACATTGCTCATCACCCACAACCTGACGGAAGCCGTGCAGCTGTCCGATCGCATCGTGGTGATGACCTATCGTCCGGGCCAGGTGAAGCGCATCGTCAATATCGACCTGCCGCGCCCGCGCACTTCGGACGTGGTGTCGAGCGATGCCTTCGGCCACTATGTGGCGGAGATCTGGGCGGACCTGCGCGAGGAAGCCTCCCGCGGCATGGCGGATGCCGAATCCAACGCTCGGAGGGGCTAGGCCGTGGGGCGTCTCCTGCAAAGCAAGGCCTTTGCGATCGCGCTCGGTCTCACGACCCTCGTGGGCGTGTTTGCGATCCTTGAGGGCCTGCTGCGCGCCGGCATCGTCAATCGCTACATCGTTCCGCTGCCAAGCGATGTGATCCTTAGCCTAGAGCGCATCATCATCGAGGAGAATGTCGTGGGCCGCGTGCGTGAAACGGCCTATGAGATGCTGGTGTCCTGCATCGCCGTGATCGTGCTTGGCATACCAATCGGCACAGCGCTCTTTCGCTACAAGGCCCTGCGGCGGGCCATGGAAGACTGGGTCGCGGCGCTGGC
>CAISZN010000339.1 GCA_903889985.1 uncultured Hyphomicrobiales bacterium
CTGCCGGTCTGCATGCGCGCCGGGAGGCGCGCGGTCCAACTCTGCCCATCGCCTCAGTTCCGGTGTATAGAACAACCAATTCCGGAGGTGCCCGTGTCCGCCAAGACCGTTCTGAAACTCGCCGTTGTCGCCACTGCCCTTGGGCTCGGCCTCGCCGGCTGTGGCCGTCGCGGCGATCTTGAGCCCGCGCCTGATTCTGGTGTTTCCGCAAGGGCTGCCCGCTCGGAGCCTGCTCCCATGACACCGACCTCGATGATCGGCGCGCCTGCGACCCCCAAGGCCAACGGCATCGTGAAGCCGAAAGAGCCCTTCATCCTCGATCCGCTGCTCTGAGACCAACATGCATCACTTTGAGTATCGCGGCGGCACGCTCCATGCCGAGGGTGTCGATCTTGCCGCGCTCGCCCGCGAGGTTGGAACGCCCTTCTACTGCTATTCCAGCGCCACGCTGACGCGCCACTATCAGGTCTTTGCCGGGGCCTTCGCCGATGTGAATGCGCTGGTCTGCTACGCCATGAAGGCCAACAGCAACCAGGCGGTGCTGACGACTCTGGCGCGTCTTGGCGCGGGCATGGACGTTGTGTCGGAAGGTGAGCTGCGCCGTGCGCGCGCCGCCGGCGTGCCCGGGTCACGCATCACCTTCTCAGGTGTTGGTAAGACCGAGCGCGAGATCGCGCTGGCGCTTGAAACCGACATTCTCTGTTTCAATGTCGAGAGCGAGCCGGAGCTCGCTTCGATTTCGCGCATCGCCTCGTCGCGTGGTGCCACGGCGCGCATTTCACTGCGCGTCAATCCGGATGTGGATGCAAAGACCCACGCCAAGATTTCCACCGGCAAATCGGAAAACAAGTTCGGCATTCCGATTTCGCGGGCACGGGCGGTTTATGCCCATGCCGCAACGCTTCCGGGCATCAAGGTCACCGGCGTCGACATGCACATCGGCTCGCAGATCACCAATCTGAAGCCCTTCGATGATGCCTTCGCGCTGCTTGCCGATTTCGTCCGTGAGCTGCGCGCCGATGGCCATGTGATCGACCATGTGGATCTCGGTGGCGGCCTTGGTATTCCCTATCACGAGGGTGAGGATCCGGATTCCTATCATCCCGAGCGCTATGCGGCGGTGGTGAAGAAGCACGCCAACAGCCTTGGCTGCCAGCTTGTCTTCGAGCCCGGCCGACTCATCGTGGGCAATGCTGGCGTCCTCGTCACGCAGGTGCTCTATGTGAAGGACGGCGACGGCAAGACCTTCGTCATCGTCGACGGCGCGATGAACGATCTTGTCCGCCCGACACTTTACGAGGCGCATCACGATGTGAAGCTCGTGCGCGAGCCGTCTGTCGGCACATTGCCGCTGGTGGCAGATGTGGTCGGTCCGGTCTGTGAAACCGGCGATTACCTAGCACTCGCTCGCACGATGCCCGCATGCCATCCCGGCGATCTCATCGCCATCATGTCCGCTGGTGCCTATGGAGCGGTGCAGGCAGGCACCTATAATTCGCGCCTGCTGGTGCCCGAAGTTCTGGTGGACGGGGACCGTTATGCGGTGGTTCGCCCCCGGACGACCTATGACGAGCTGATCGGCCTCGATCGCCTGCCGGACTGGCTCAAGGACTGAACCGCTCTCAACCGGGGGCCTCCCGGTCCGGCTTGCGCGCCACGCAGTCCAAGCTGCGCCGCATGTCCCGGCAATCCCCCGTGAATTGAGGCAGCGGGCTCACGATTTCGGCACTGGAATGCCGTTCCCTGCGTGCTACCTTGGATGCAGAGGCAAGGAGAGCCGTTGTGGCGGATGATCCGACTTCCCCGGGAAAGCCCCGGTTGCGACTGGACAGCCTTGCTGCACGGGCCGGGCTGGCGATTGCTTGGGAAGGCCTCTGGCCGGTCCTCGCGCTCGCCCTGACGGTCGTTGCCCTCTTCCTGGTCGTGTCGTTCCTGGGCCTTTGGCTTGAAGTGCCCCGGTGGGGCCGGGTTTTGGGCGTCGGCGTCTTCGCCCTGCTTCTGCTGGCGGCGGTCTCGCCTCTCATGCGCTTTCGTCCGGCGAGCCGGGCCGAGCAGCTCGCCCGCCTCGACGCAGACTCCGGGCTTCCGCACCGCCCCGCGACGACCCTTGAGGATAATCTCGCCAATGGCGGCGAAGACCCGGCGACGCGGGCGCTGTGGGAGCTGCATCGGCGCCGCGCCGAGACCGTTGCCAGCCGCCTCAAGGTCGCGCTGCCCTCGCCAAAGCTGGCACGACGCGACCGATTCGCCCTGCGCGCGCTGACGCTCACGGGCCTTGTCGCCACCGCCTTCGTCGCGGGTCCGGAGAAATATGCCCGCGTGCTGGCGGCCTTTGACTGGCATACGGACGGGGCCCTGTCGCAGGGCTATCGCCTCGATGCCTGGATCGACCCGCCCGCCTATACGGGAAAGCCGCCGGTCGTCCTGAACCTCAAGGACGTGGAGTCCCGGACCGCCCACAAGGAGCGCGCGCCGGTTGGCTCGACGATCATCGTGCGGGCTTCTGAGGCAGCCAATGTCACGCTGGAGGCCGAGGGCGCGCTGGTGGCCATCAAGGCCGATGAGCCGGCGCCGGGGTCGACCCGGCCTTCGACCGTGCGCAGCACGGACACGACGGATGCGGAAAGCCGCTGGACCCTCAAGGGCGATGCCCGGCTGGTCGTGAAGCGCTTCGGCTCGCCGGTGGCGACCTTTGAGCTGTCGGCCATTCCGGACCGGCCGCCGACCATCACACTCAATGGCGATCCCAAGCTGAACAGCCGCGGCTCGCTGACCCTCGCCTATAAGATCGATGATGACTATGGCGTCGTCGGCGCGGAGGCTGGTTTCTCCAAGCCGGTCGTGGGTGGCCGTCAGGTCAGCGGCCGCACGCTAGCCGAACCTCCCAAGGTTACACTCGCGCTTCCCGCCATGCCCGGTGGCCTCGGCGAGGCCGAGACCACGGCGGATCTCTCCGATCACCCCTGGGCTGGCGCGCGTGTCACCATGCAGCTCTCGGCCAAGGACGAGGGTGGCAACGAGGGCCTGAGCGATCCTGTCGAGGTAACATTGCCGCAGCGGCCCTTCGTCAAGCCGCTCGCCAAGGCGCTGGTCGAGCAGCGGCGCAATCTCGTGCTGGCGCCCGACCAGAAGTCGCGGGTGCAACTTTCCATCGAGGCGCTCATGATTGCGCCCGAGCGGTTTGGCACCAATGCCTCGATCTATCTCGGCCTTTCGACGATCCACACGCGCCTGCGGCGCGCACGCAGCGATGCGCAGCTCCTCGATGTGGCCGATTTCATGTGGGAAATGGCGCTGCGCATCGAGGATGGCGGCCTGTCCGATGCAGAGCGTGAATTGCGCAGCGCCGAACAGCAATTGCGTGATGCGATCAACCGGGGTGCGCCGGATGACGAGATCAAGCAGCTGATGGATCAGATGCGCGCGGCACTGGACAAGTTCCTCAACGAAATGGCCCAGCAGGCCCAGCGCGACCAGAACGATCCGGACAGCCAGCGCAACGCCCAGAACGACAATTCGCGCACCGTCACGCCGCGCGACCTGCAGTCCATGCTCGACAAGATGGAGCAGATGATGCGCAACGGCCAGACGGCCGATGCCCAGCGCATGCTCGACCAGCTGCAGCGCATGCTCGAGAATCTGCAGAGCGCCAAGCGCCAGCAGCGCCAGCCCAATCCCATGGCGCAGGAGATGAACCGGTCTCTCGACGAGCTGGATGCGCTCACCCGCGAGGAGCAGCAGCTGCGCGACGATACCTATCGCCAGCAGCAGCGTCGCCAGCGGGCGCAGCGCAACCAGCGCCAGCAGGGGCAACAGGGCCAGCAGGGCCAACGCCAGCGCGGCCAGCAGCAGAAGGGGCCGCAGCAGCCCGGCGATGATGGCGACGATGGGGATGACGAGACCGCCGACAGCGGGCAGGACGGGCAGAACCTTCAGGAGCGTCAGCAGGCCCTGCGCCAGCGCCTCGACGAACTGCAGAAGCGCATGAAAGAGCTCGGCATGGACCCGAAGGACGGGCTCGACGATGCCGGCAATGCCATGGGCGATGCCGAGGGCGAGCTTGGCCAGGGCGAGCAGGGGCAGGGCAAGGCGGTGGGCTCCCAGGGCCGTGCTATCGATGGCCTGCGTCGTGGCGCCCAGGCCCTGGCTGACCAGATGCAGCAGCAGGCGGGCGATGATCCCGGCGATGATTCGGGCCCCGGCAATCCCAATGGGCCCATGCGTCAGGGCCGCAACAACTCCAATCCAGATCCGCTTGGCCGCGAATCCCACGACAAGCGGGATAATTCACGCTCGCTCTATGACCCGCTCGGGGTGCCTGCCGCCCAGCGCGCCCAGCGCGTTCTGGAGGAGCTGCGTCGCCGCTTCAGCGATCCCTCCCGCCCGCGGGAGGAGCTTGACTATCTTGAGCGACTCCTGCGCCGCTATTGATGTCCGCCTCTCGCTTGCCCCTTGAAGGGGGCGGGGCGAGGCTGCGATTTCTGCTTGGAAACGGTTGACGCCGTAGCGGGAGTCAGACGCGCGCCGATCGCGCGCGACCCCCACCCCGTCATCGCTTTGCGCTGCCGACCCTCCCCTCAAGGTGGGGGAGGGTGGATCACGCCAATACTGCCGGCTCCATCGCCGCCCTTGCCGTGACCATGTGCGGGCGCTACCTGTCGAACGCCGGTATCTTCCGGTCGCGGTCCTGCCCATGTCCCAGTCGCTCCAGAACCTGATCGTCGCCTTTGCCCTCGGTGCGGTGACGCTCGTGCTCATCCTTGGCCTGTTCAACATGATGCGCGGGGGCAGCCCGAACCTGTCGCAGAAACTCATGCGCTGGCGCGTTGGCCTGCAATTCGTTGCCATCATCATTGTGATGGGCACTCTCTGGCTGCGCAGCTGAGCGGAGGCACACATGGTCGTTCTCAATCGCATCTATACCCGGACCGGCGACAAGGGCGACACCGCGCTTGGCAATGGCGAGCGGCGTCCGAAATTCGACCTGCGCGTCGAAGCCTATGGCACCGTCGATGAGACCAATGCAGCCGTCGGCATGGCGCGCCTGTCCACGGCGCGTGACCTGCCGCAGCTCGATGCCATGCTGGCGCGTATCCAGAACGATCTCTTCGATCTGGGCGCTGACCTGTGCACACCCGATACGGGTGAAAAGCTCGAATACGAGCCGCTGCGGATCATCGAGGCGCAGGTCACGCGGATCGAAGCTGAGATCGATGAATTGAACGCCGACCTGTCGCCGCTGCGCAGCTTTGTCCTGCCCGCGGGAACAGCCTCAGCCACCGCGCTGCATCTCGCGCGCACCGTCTGCCGCCGCGCCGAGCGGCGCATGGTCGAGCTGGCGCAGGTGCCCGGCGAAACGGTCGGTGATCCGGCGCTGCGCTACATCAATCGCCTCTCGGACTTCCTGTTTGTTGCCTCGCGCTTTGCCAATGCGGCGGGGCCCGGTGACGTGCTCTGGACGCCCGGCCAGAACCGTTGACGCCACGCCAGCAAAGCAGGAAGCTCGCCGCGCGCACATAAGCGGGCGAGGGCGGCGCGGCGATGTTCATTCCACTTCATGACGGAGTCCCGCTGACCTATCTGCGCCGGCCGCTCGTGAACTATGTGCTGATCTTCTCGAATATCCTGATCTTCGTGCTGGTCGCCTATGGCCCGCTTGACCGGCCGCGCCTCGAACTTGCGCTGGGCGTCATTCCGGCGGTGCTGTTCGACAAGGCTGTGCTCGCCAAGGGGCTCGCTCTGGTGCCGGGCTGGGTCACGCTGTTCACCGGCATGTTCCTGCACGGCGGCTGGATGCATCTCGCCGGCAACATGCTCTTCCTCTGGGTCTTCGGCGACAATGTCGAGGATGCCATGGGCTCCTTGCGCTATCTCGTCTTCTATGTTGCCTCGGGGGTCGCTGGCGCACTGCTCTATGCGGTCATGGCGCCGACGTCGCAGGCGCCGTTGATTGGTGCTTCAGGCGCGATTGCCGGGGTCATTGCGGCCTATCTGATCTTCTATCCGCGGGTGCGCGTCTTCGGGCTGGCCTTCAACTACATCCCGCTCCGGATTCCGGCGGCGTGGATCCTGGGGGCCTGGTTCCTGTTCCAGATCGGCTCGGCCCTCATGGCCAAGGACAGCGAGGTCGGCTGGTGGGCCCATGTGGGCGGTTTTGCCCTTGGTGCGCTGCTGACCCCTTTCCTGCGGCGGCGCGAGGTGGCCCTGTTCAGCCCGCGCGTGGCCTGAACCATTGCCCATGGCTCGCGTTGACACCCTTCGGGGGCAGCTTTACGAAACCGGGGCGCGGCCGGCCGCGTCGTCGAGGGAGCAGTGAGAATGAAGATCCTCGTCCCCGTGAAGCGGGTCGTCGACTACAACGTCAAGGTGCGCGTCAAGGCTGATGGTTCGGGGGTTGAACTCGCCAATGTGAAAATGGCGATGAATCCCTTCGATGAAATCGCCGTCGAGGAAGCCCTGCGCCTGAAGGAAGCCGGCAAGGCGACCGAGGTCGTCGTGGTCTCGATTGGCCCCGCACAGGCCGCTGAAACGATTCGCACGGGCCTCGCCATGGGCGCTGATCGCGGCATCCTCGTGAAGGTTGACGGAACGGTCGAGCCGCTGGCGGTTGCCAAGATTCTCAAGGGCATCGTCGAGGCCGAGCAGCCTGGCCTGACGATTCTCGGCAAGCAGGCCATCGATGATGACTGCAACCAGACCGGCCAGATGCTGGCGGCGCTGCTGGGCTACGGCCAGGGCACCTTCGCCTCCAAGGTCTCTGTTGGCGAAGGCACGGTGGACGTCACCCGCGAGGTCGATGGCGGCCTGCAGACGGTGACCCTCAACCTGCCGGCCATCGTGACCACCGACCTGCGCCTCAACGAGCCGCGCTATGCTTCGCTGCCCAACATCATGAAGGCGAAGAAGAAGCCCATCGACGAAAAGACTGCCGCCGACTATGGCGTCGATCCGAAGCCGCGCCTTGCCGTGCTCAGGACCTCCGAGCCTCCGGGCCGCAAGGGTGGCACCAAGGTCGGCTCGGTCGAAGAGCTGGTCTCGAAGCTCAAGAACGAAGCGGGAGTGCTGTGATGTCGACCCTCATTCTCGCTGATGTCGTCAAGGGCAAGCTGGGCGACGCCGTTGCCAAGGTGATCACCGCTGCCGTGCAGCTGGGTGGCCCTGTGCATGTGCTGGTTGCCGGAGAGGGCTTGCAGGGCGCTGCTGCGGAAGCTGCCGGCCTGCAGGGTGTCGACAAGGTGCTCGTCGCCGACAGCGCCCTCTATGCCCATGCCATGGCGGAACCGACTGCCGCGCTCGTCGTGTCGCTGGCCTCCGCCTACAAGGCGGTGCTGTCGTCTGCGACCTCGGCCTCCAAGAACATCATGCCCCGGGTCGCTGCCCTGCTCGACGTGATGCAGATTTCCGAGATCATCAAGATCATTTCGGCTGACACCTTCGACCGGCCGATCTACGCCGGCAACGCCATCCAGACCGTGCAGTCGGCAGATCCGATCAAGGTCATCACCGTGCGCACCACCGCCTTTGCGGCGGCGGCTGGTGGCAATGCGGCCCCCATCGAGGCGGTGGCTGCGGCTGCCGACCCGTCGCTGTCGACCTTCAAGGACGAGGCGCTGGCCAAGAACGACCGGCCGGAGCTGACGGCGGCGCGGATCATCATTTCCGGCGGCCGGGCGATGCAGAACGCCGAGAATTTCAAGACCTACATCGAGCCGGTGGCTGACAAGCTGGGGGCCGCCATGGGTGCCTCCCGCGCGGCGGTGGATGCGGGCTATGCCCCCAACGACTGGCAGGTGGGCCAGACCGGCAAGGTCGTGGCGCCGGAGCTCTACATCGCTGTGGGCATCTCAGGGGCCATCCAGCACCTGGCCGGCATGAAGGACTCGAAGGTCATCGTCGCCATCAACAAGGACGAGGAGGCGCCGATCTTCCAGGTGGCCGACTACGGCCTGGTGGCGGATCTGTTCAAGGCACTCCCGGAACTCGATGCGGAACTGGCCAAGCTTGGCCGTTCCTAAGCGGCACTGGACCCCTGCAACCCATGGCTTATGATTGCAGGGTCGGTTTGAAAAGGTGATGGCACTCATGGCGGGTGAGATAGCGAAGATCGGTGTCATTGGCGCCGGGCAGATGGGCAGCGGAATCGCTCAGGTCTGCGCCCAGGCCGGGTACAACGTCTATCTGAACGACATCGCCGAGGACCGGATCAAGTCCGCGCTCGCGACGGTCGATGGCAATATGGCCCGCGATCTCCAGAAAGGCCTGCTTCAGGACGATGTCCGCAAGGACGTGATGTCGCGCATCCATGCGGCCCCGGCCTACGAGGACCTTGCCGACTGCGATCTCGTCATCGAGGCGGCCTCGGAAAACGAGGACGTGAAGCGCAAGGTCTATGCCCGCCTGTGCCCCGTGCTGAAGCCCGAGGCGCTGATTGGCACCAATACCTCCTCAATCTCCATCACCCGCCTGGCCTCGGCCACGGACCGTCCGGAGCGCTTCATCGGCATTCATTTCATGAATCCGGTCCCGCGCATGCAGCTCGTTGAGCTGATCCGTGGCATCGCCACCGAGGACGGCACCTTCGAGATGGCGCGCCGCTTCATCGGCAAGCTCGGCAAGACCTCGACTGTATCCGAGGACTTCCCCGCCTTCATCGTCAACCGCATCCTGCTGCCGATGATCAATGAGGCGATCTACACGCTCTACGAGGGCGTGGGTTCGGTCGAGGCCATCGACACGGCCATGCGGCTGGGGGCGAATCACCCCATGGGTCCGCTGCAGCTCGCCGACTTCATCGGGCTGGATACCTGCCTTTCGGTCATGCAGGTGCTGCACGAGGGCCTGGCGGACTCGAAGTACCGGCCCTGCCCGCTGCTGGTGAAATATGTCGAGGCCGGCTGGCTCGGCCGCAAGACCCGCCGCGGCTTCTACGACTACCGCAGCGGAACGCCGGTTCCCACGCGCTGAGGCTGAATGCGGGCCGGGAGGTCCGCGGTCCAAGGTGCCTGAAATCAGGATTGTCCCCGAAGACCTGCGCGTTCCTGCCGCAGTGCTGCCAAAGTGCCTTCACAAGGCCGTCATCCCGCTTGTACACTCTTCTCAGGCCCTGATTTGCAGGGTCTGACCGAAAGGGGTGTCCGGGCTTGACGGTTCACTTCAATCCCATGGTCCCGCCGGAAGCCTGTCCGGCCCTCGTGCTCAACGCGGACTTCCGCCCGTTGAGCTACTACCCTCTCTCGCTCTGGTCGTGGCAGGACGCCATCAAGGCGGTGTTCCTCGACCGCGTGAATATCGTTTCGGAATATGACAAATGCGTCCGAAGTCCGAGCTTCGAGATGCGCCTGCCCTCTGTCGTTTCCCTGAAAACCTACGTCAAACCGTCACGGCATCCGGCCTTCACCCGCTTCAACGTATTCCTGCGTGATCGATTCGCCTGCCAATATTGCGGCTCCCGCGAAGAACTGACGTTCGATCATGTCATCCCCCGCTCGAAGGGCGGTTTAACCACCTGGGAGAATGTGGTCGCAGCCTGCTCCCCCTGCAATCTGCGCAAGGCCGATCGACTTCCTGCCGATGTCGGCATGTTCCCGTTCTGCGAGCCCTTCGCACCGACGGTCGTGGATCTGCACCAGAACGGGCGGCTGTTCCCGCCCAACTATCTGCACGACAGCTGGCTCGACTATCTCTACTGGGATTCGCCGCTCGATCCGTGATGCAAAAAGGCTGCGGCGCCTTTGCGCACCGCAGCCTTTTCCGAAGACTCTTCCTGAAAAAGACCGGCTCAGCGGCCGGGCAGGTCGAAGGGGCCCGGCAGGGTCTCGGACCCATATTTGCCGCGCTGGGAATAATAGTCCGAGGTCCGGTTGTAGCGGATCGTGTCGCTGACGTAGCGCGACTCGGAGCCGATCGGGACGATCTTGCCCGTATCGAGGAAGCTGCGCTTGTGAACGGTCAGCGGGTGCGACGCGCGCGAACGGGCCTGCGCATCGGCGACGGTGGCAGCGAGAAGGGCAGCCATGGAGGCGGCAGCGAGGCAGGCGGAACGGGTCAGGCGCATGGATCAATCCTCAGGGGGCGGTCAAATCAGATTCTAGGACAGTTTATGCCCGAAGCTGGTTAACGCACAGGGCTTCGTGACTAAGGAACGCGCGCAACCTGTGGTCCGTTCCGCAAGGATGGAGCTGTTCCTGCCGGATCGAGCCAGGATGCTCGGGCGCCGGCACCACGTGGGGCGCAGGTCTTGGCACGGGCCTGCTCGGCGGCGGTGAAGAAGCGCAGGAGCTGGGGATCGCCACTGCCCGAGACCAGGTCGAGCCGGTCAATGATGCAGGCGAGCTGCGCCCGGTCGGGGGCGCGGTCGGTGCCACAGGCAAAGCCGGAGATGCGGAACTCCACGTCGGACGCATCGAGCCGGAAGGCGAGGCAGGCCGCGCTGGTGTTACCCCTGGCAAGGACCACGTCGGCTGTCTCGAAGGTCCCGAACTTGGCCGCCATGGCGACCGGCTGGGCACTGCGGGTGACCGAGAGCCCGGCCTGGCTGGCCTGGCGCGCGAGATCGACGAAGAAGGCGGCTTGTGGCGCGGGCTCACTGCCGATGCGGTAGAGGCTCAGGCGCAGAAAGGGGCCTTCGCCCGGAATGGCGCCATAGGTGAGGACGTCCTGCCGGCCGTTGCCGGTACGATGGCGTCGGCCCTCATAGAGCCGCGGCTCCCGGCCGAATTCGGGGGATTGCAGGGCAAACATCTGGAGCGGCTTGCCATATTCGACCCAGGAGGGAAGTGGCTCCGTGGCAGCGCCAGGTTCAGAAGCGGTGGTCGTGGCCGCCGGCAGGCCGTTGAAGAGGGCATAGATGAGGCTGCCGCAGCCAAAGACGCCCGCCAGCATGATCGTGGCCGCAAACAGGTCGCGCAGGAGACCGCCACCGGACCCGGATGCTTTCCGGGAGCTCCGGGAAGCATAGGCTGGAAAGCTCTGCGTGCGGCTTTGCGAGGCAAACATCGTCATGACGCATCCCGTGGCCCTCGTGGGGACCTTCATCCGTTCGGATGCGGGCAAAATGACCGGTGCGCCTTGGCGCCGGGTTACGAAGATTGGTTAACCGCCGATAGGGTCAAAATTGCCTTAAATGCCAGCCCATCGCCCGGCCCGCCGGGACGCCCGACGTCTTGATGATTGACATCGGGCCTTCATGATGGTCCACAGCCGCAGGTCAAAAAATGGGTTTGTGCTATGGGCTTCAAGGTCGCAGTCGTTGGCGCCACGGGCAATGTGGGCCGTGAAATGCTGAACATCCTCGCCGAGCGGCAGTTTCCTGCCGACGAGGTGGTGGCTCTCGCTTCCAGCCGTTCGATCGGCACGGAAGTCAGCTTTGGCGACAAGATCCTCAAGTGCAAGGCGCTCGACAACTATGACTTCAGCGACACCGACATCTGCCTGATGTCGGCTGGCGGCTCTGTGTCCAAGGAATGGTCGCCCAAGATTGGTGCGCAGGGCTGCGTCGTGATCGATAATTCGTCCCAGTGGCGCTATGATTCCGACGTTCCGCTCATTGTGCCGGAAGTGAATGCGGATGCCATCGCGGGTTTCCGCAAGCGCATGATCATTGCCAATCCGAACTGCTCGACGGCCCAGCTCGTCGTTGCGCTGAAGCCACTGCATGACTTCGCGACCATCAAGCGCGTCGTCGTCTCGACCTACCAGTCGGTGTCGGGCGCGGGCAAGGAAGGCATGGACGAACTCGATCGTCAGACCAAGGCCCTCTATTCGCTCGGCGACGTGCAGGTGAAGAAGTTCCCCAAGCGCATCGCCTTCAACCTCATTCCTCACATCGACGTCTTCATGGAAGACGGCTTTACGAAGGAAGAGTGGAAGATGATGGCCGAGACGAAGAAGATCCTTGATCCGAAGATCAAGCTCACCGCAACCTGCGTGCGCGTGCCCGTCTTCATCAGCCATGCGGAATCAGTGAACATCGAGTTCGAGAAGCCGATCTCTGCGGATCAGGCGCGCGACATCCTGCGCAGCGCACCTGGCGTGCTCGTCATCGACAAGCGCGAGCCCGGTGGCTACATCACCCCGCACGAAGCGGCCGGTGAAGATGCGACCTATATCTCGCGCATCCGCGAGGATGCGACAGTCGAGAACGGCATCGCCTTCTGGTGCGTGTCCGATAACCTGCGCAAGGGCGCGGCGCTGAACGCGGTGCAGATCGCGGAAGCCATGATCAACCGCAAGCTGATCACGCCGAAGAAGCAGGCGGCGTAATACGCGACCAGAGTGCGCGTCCCCTCTTCCACACGTGGGAGAGGGACAGGGTGAGGGTGCTGCGGTCCTCAACGTTTAATCGTTGAAGAGCCGAAACACCCTTCATCCTTACCTTCTCCCCACCTGCGGCGGGGAGAAGGGGGCAGAGGCATCGAGCCTCGCCTTTGTCGAAGATGTCACGCATCAGGATGCTGGCGCCCTTTTGAGTCCCGCCCCATTTGACAATCCTCCGAAGCCTCGCAACATGGGGCCAAGGCGCGTGGCGCCAGCTTCGGGAGGATCGAGACATGAAGTGCTTGCAGGCACTCGCAGCCGTCGTTGTCGGCAGCTTCATCGGCATGGGTGCAGCCGCAGCGCAGCAGCAGCCTGAATGGATGATTCCGGAGATCCTCGCTGCGGCCAAGGCTGAGGGACAGGTGACCGTCTATTCCTCCACCAACGAGCAGGAAGGCCTGCCGCTGTGGAAGATCTTTGAAGAGGCAACCGGCATCAAGATCAACTACGTGCGCGCCGCCGACGCAGCCCTCATGGGCAAGATTGCCATCGAGGCGCGCAGCGGGCAGCAGTCGTGGGACCTCATCAACACGCCCACCGCCAACCAGCTGCCCGATGCGGTGCTGCTGCAGTTCGACCCTCCGCTCGCCAAGGCGATCATGCCGTCTGCCCGCGATCCGAACCGGCGCTGGTATGGCGTCTATGCCAATTACAACTCGCCCGCCTACAACACCAATCTCGTGAAGGCGGAAGACCTGCCGAAGACCTATGAGGATTTTCTCAAGAAGCCCGAATGGGTCGGAAAGGTCGCCATCGAGGGCACCGATAATGAGTGGATGAATGCCATCTTCGCGCAGTATGGCGAGGAGAAGGGCAAGAAGCTCATCAGCGATCTCGTCTTGACCCTAAAGATTGTCGTCCTTGATGGCCATCTGGCGGCTGCGCGCGCGGTGGCCGCTGGCGAATATGCGGTGGCGCTGAACAACTACACGATGCTCACGGTCAACATGAAGCTGTCGGGCGCTCCCACGGATTTCTGGGCCATGGACCCGGTCGCCCTGTTCTTCGGGCAGGTGGCTGTGAACCCCAGGGCGCCCCATCCCAAGGCGGCGCTGCTGGCAGCCAATTTCATGCTGAGCAAGGACGCCCAGACCTTCGCCGCCAAGACCGGCCGCATCCCCACCCGCCCGGACGTGGCCTCGAACCCGCCCGACGTGGTGGCCAGGCTGGAGAAGGCCAAGGTGATGCCCTATTCGCTCTCGGGCGATCAGGTGAAGGCCGCCCAGCGGACCTTTGACGAGCTGTTCAAGAAGCGGTGAAGGCTTGAAGACAAAGACCTCCC
>CAISZN010000340.1 GCA_903889985.1 uncultured Hyphomicrobiales bacterium
GCCCGCAGCACGAAGATCAGGCTCGCGCCAGCCGTGACGGTACTGCCGCTGCATCATCCGATCCGGGTCGCGGAACAATGGGCAACGCTGGATCTCATCAGCAATGGCCGCGTCGATTTTGCCGCCGGGCGCGGCTATGACGAGCGCGAATATGTCCCCTTCGGCGCCGACTTTTCCAATAACCAGTCGGTCTTCGAAGAGGGCATGGAAATCCTCCACAAACTCTGGGGTGCCAAGGGCCCGGTCTCCCACAGGGGCGAGCACTATCAGTTCGAGGACATCGAGATTACGCCCATGCCCGTGCAGAAGGAGATGAGCGCCTATGTGGCCTCCTTCTCAAGGCCTTCCATCGAACTCGCCGGGCGTCTTGGCTACGGCCTCATCGTGGCCCCCTTCGCCGCAATCATGACGTTCGGTGGCCTTGCCGATGTGAACAAGCTCTATGGCGAGACCTGCGCCAAACATGGCAAGCCGCGCAAGAAACTGATGTGCAGCTTCTTCATTCATTTCGCCGATACACCAGAACAGGAAGTTGCCGCCCGTGCCCGCCAGATCCGCTACTACAAGGAATGCGTGCTGGCCGCCTTCCCCTCCGATCCAGTAAAGACACCCCCAAGCTATCGCTATTTCCTCGAGATCGTCGAGCGCGTGCGCAACGTGAAGCCGGAGCAACTCTCCTCGAATTCGGTGCTGATTGGCAATTCCGCGCAAATCATCGAAGCGCTGAAGCGCGTGGAAGAGGCGGGCGTGGAGGAGGTCATCCTCTATTTCAACGTCGGCCTGAAGGATCACCTCCAGGTCAAGGACGAGATGGCCCGGTTCATGGACGAGGTGGCTCCCCATTTCAACGGCGCCCACAAGGCCGCGGCCGCCTGATGAGCCCAAAATGACCGCCGTCGGCTGATGAGGCTGCGGCGAGGTCTCACCCGACCTCGTTGCCACCGAATCCCGGCACCTCCGTCCACAGCTTTATGGCGGGCATTGGCAAAATCCGCGACGGGGGCGGAGGGCCGTACTAAGCTCAGGCTCACGGCGTGAATGTTGCTTGGTCTGGATGAGCGCGCGTTTCGGCGCGTTCCGGGCTGGATGATGGAGGATCCATGATGGGGCAGGAAGGCGTTCCAATCGTTTCCCTGCGTGGCATCGTCAAGAAATTCGGCGACTTCACGGCCAATGACCACATCGACCTGGACGTTTATGGCGGCGAGGCCCATGCGCTCATCGGTGAGAACGGGGCCGGCAAGTCCACCCTGATGAAGATCCTCTATGGCCTTTTGGAGCCGACCGAGGGCACCATCGCGATCGATGGCACTCCAACCATCCTCAACGGGCCGGAAGCCGCGCGCCGCTGCGGCATCGGCATGGTGTTCCAGCACTTCTCCCTGTTCGAAAATCTGACCGTTGCCGAGAATGTGGCGCTGGTCCTGCCGCGCAGCGAAAACATGAAAGGTCTGACGGAGCGCATCCGCGAGACCGCGGCCCGCTATCGGCTGGCGCTGGAGCCTGATCGTGAAGTCTGGACGCTCTCGGCGGGCGAACGCCAGCGCATCGAAATCCTGCGTTGCCTGCTGCAGAACCCCCGGCTCGTGATCCTTGATGAGCCCACATCCGTCCTGACCCCGCAGGAAGCCGAATCCCTCTTCGAGACGCTCGACCGGCTCAAGTCGGAAGGGCGCGCCTTGCTCTATATTTCCCACAAGCTCGACGAAGTGAAGCGCCTGTGCGAACGCGCCACGATCCTGCGGCTGGGCAAGGTGGTGGGGACCTGTGAACCGCGCTCGGAAAGTGCCCGTTCCATGGCGGCGCTGATGGTCGGCATGCAGTTCGCTGATGTGCAAGTCAGCGGCGAGGCCCAACCGGGTGCCGAACGCCTGAGCGTGGACGACCTCTCGCTTGCCTCTGAGGAGATGCACGGCACCGATCTCTCGCATGTCAGGCTGAGAGCGCGGGCAGGCGAAATTCTTGGCATTGCAGGCGTTGCCGGCAACGGGCAGTCGGAACTCTTTGCTGCCCTCTCCGGTGAACGCACGGTTGCCGATGACAATGCCATCAGGATCGATGGCCGGCCCGTCGGACGCAGCGGCATCACGGAGAGACGTCTGACAGGCGCGGCCTTTATTCCCGAAGAGCGCAATGGCCACGCAGCGGCCCCGAATTTTGCGCTGAGCGAGAATGTGGTTTTGTCACGTCATTCGACCGGCGGGATGCAGACCAGCGGCTTCATCCTGTTTGATGCCGCGCGCGCCATGGCGCAAACGATCATCAAGAGCTACGACGTCCGTAAGGCTGGCCCCGACCCTGCAGCGCGCACCCTGTCGGGCGGCAACCTGCAGAAATTTGTCGTGGGACGCGAGATCCTGCGACAGCCCGGATTGCTCATCGTGAACCAGCCGACCTGGGGCGTCGATGCGGCGGCATCCGCTGCCATTCGGCAGGCCCTCGTCGACCTGTCGCGCTCGGGGGCTGCTGTCGTCATCATCAGCCAGGACCTCGACGAACTTTTCGAGATCTGTGACCAGATCTCGGTCATCCATGACGGCAAGCTCTCCGAGCCTCTTGCCGCCCGCAACACGACACGAGAGGAAGTGGGCTTGATCATGGCAGGTACCATGCCGGAGGCAGCGAGCGCCCATGCGCATTGACCTTGAGCCGCGCCCGCAGCGCTCCGTCCTCCTCGACATTGCAGCCCCGGTTGGCGCCTTGATCGTTTCCATGGTGCTCGGTGGCATCGTCGTCGCGATGCTCGGCAAATCGCCGTGGGAGGCTTTCAACGTCTATTTCGTCGATCCGCTGCTGGAAGGCTGGAGCCTGCAGGAGCTTGCCGTCAAGGCATGCCCCTTGGTGCTGATCGCCATTGGCCTGAGCTTCTGCTTTCGCGCCAATATCTGGAACATCGGCGCGGAGGGGCAGTTCATCATCGGCGGGCTGGTTGGCGGATGGCTCGCCATTGCCACCCATGACGGGGCCATGCAGGAGACCTTCGGATCCTGGTGGATCTTGCCCGCCATGCTCTTGCTGGGCTCCGTGGGAGGCCTGCTCTATGCCATGATCCCTGCCCTGCTGCGGGTCTGGCTTGGCGTCTCGGAGATCCTGACGAGCCTCATGCTCGTCTATGTGGCCGAACTCACGCTCGACTATCTTGTGCGTGGCCCGCTGCGTGACCCCAATGGCTTCAATTTCCCCCAGAGCGTCACCTTCGACGACGTCGCCCACCTGCCCTATCTGGCGGAAGGCGATCGGCTGCATGGCGGCATTGTCCTCGCCGTCTTGGCGGTCTTCGTCGCCGCGATCGTTTTCAAGAAGACCCTGTTCGGCTTCGAGGTCCGCCTTATTGGCGAAGCCCCCCGGGCAGCGCGCTTTGCAGGTTTCAACGAGAACAGGCTGACGCTCGCGGTCTTCGCCATTTCCGGAGGGCTCGCGGGCCTTGCCGGCATCTGCGAAGTGGCTGGGCAGATCGGCCAGCTGCAGCCGGTCATTTCGCCTGGTTATGGCTTTACGGCGATCATCGTCGCCTTCCTGGGCCGCCTCTCTCCCTGGGGCATCCTGATCGCGGGCCTCGTCCTGGCACTGACCTATATCGGCGGAGAAAGTGCGCAGGTGGCCCTGAAACTGCCCAACGACATGACCAAAGCCTTTCAGGGCATCCTGCTCTTCTGCGTGCTGGGGGCCGATGTCGTGACGCGCTACCGGGTGCATCTGACCTTCGGAGGCAAACCATGAACATTGGTATCCTCGAACTGGTGCTCATGACCGTGGTCACCGCTGCGACACCGCTGGTCATCGCAGCCATTGGCGAACTCGTCACCGAGCGGGCCGGCGTGCTCAACCTCGGCGTCGAAGGCATGATGATCATGGGCGCCTCGCTGGGGTTTGCCGCCGCCTATTCGACGGGATCAACCACGGTTGGCGCGCTGGCTGGCATCATTGCCGGCATAGCCATGGCGAGCCTCTTTGCCTTGCTGACGATCGGTCTCGCCATCAACCAGGTAGCCTCGGGCCTTGCGCTGACCATCCTCGGGGTCGGCCTTTCAGGGCTGCTCGGATCGGGCTTCGTCGGCCAGAAGCGCGACCCGGCCATGCACCTGCAGCTCCCAGGCCTGTCCGACCTCCCCATGGTGGGCAAACTGGTCTTCGGGGAAGATGCCTTCGTCTATTTCGCTGTCGCGCTTGTCGCAGGGACAGCCTGGTACCTGACGCGCACCCGCAGCGGCCTCGCCTTGCGGGCGATCGGCGACAACCATCACTCCGCCCATGCCCTTGGTCTCCCGGTCCGCGGGACACGGGTTCTGGCTGTGCTGTTTGGTGGCGCCTGTGCCGGTCTGGCGGGCGCCTACCTGTCGCTGGCCTATACGCCCTTCTGGTCGCCGGGCATGACGGCCGGGCGCGGCTGGATTGCGCTGGCTCTGGTGGTCTTTGCCTCGTGGAAGCCCTGGCGCGTCCTGCTGGGGGCCCTGCTCTTTGGCGGGGCCACGGTGCTCCAGCTCCATGCGCAAGCAGCCTCCATGGGCATCCCAGGGCAATTGCTCTCCGCCCTGCCTTACATTGCAACCATCGTCGCCCTGATGGTGCTCTCCGCCGGATCCCGCCGGAATTCCGCGGCTCCGGCAGCCCTTGGCCAGGCCTTCATCGCCTCGCGCTGAGGCGCGGCTGCAATGAGGGTATGACAATTCCATCAAGGAGGCTGGACAAGCCGGCTCACGCTTTCTATAAGGCCGGCACTTCCCACGGGCTCAGCCCGCTGTCGAAGGCCCAGGTAGCTCAGTTGGTAGAGCATGCGACTGAAAATCGCAGTGTCGGTGGTTCGATTCCGCCCCTGGGCACCACTTTAATTCCCAATGCAGCCTTACGACATCCAAAAGCGCTTTTAGATCAGCACTTATGGGCTGTTCATCGGCTGCATTCGTCCAAATCAGATCAAATTGCGATCCCGGACATTGTAAAGCATCGTCCTGATCTTGTCGGTCGCCGGCGGTGGCTTGTGGCCCTGCCGCTCGCGGAGCTGGAGAGAACGGCATCCCAGACCCTTTCGGGTCCGCCAGTCCAACCCATCTGACCATCGTGACGACAAATAGCCAGACGCTCCCTGCAATAGTGAAACAGGCTATTCAAACCAAAATGAGCTTTATGCCACCCATGGAGCGCACCAAGGCAACCTTGGTCACGGTTATAAGCGCCATTCTTTCGCCAAGGGTGGCCATCAATGTTTTGGTCTAAAAGGGGCGGTCGCAATTGCACCGCATTGCAGGTAATTCCAAGATTCAGGCTGTGCCTTATCTAAAGGCGAGACCTCATCGTTTGGCCCGAATGCTTCATGCAAATGATGACAGAGACTAAAAACAAAACCCCTTCGAAACGGGAGGGGCCTGCTCTCAGAAGTTCGATTTCCCGACTAAATCGTCGCCACTTGCGCGAGGCATTCACGCAGGTATGGCAATTGGATCGGCTTGGGGAAGTCCACGACGTCGATACGGTTTAGCACACCAAAATTCACGGCTGCTTCGTATTGCGAGCGCTCGGAACCACTGATGACGAATACCCGCATTTCAATCGACCTGTCTGCGAGATACTCCAGCACGTCGGTCCCGTCATCCTCACCCAAATTCAGATCGAGGGTCATAGCGCAGAAATCCTCCTGCGAGAGCTTCTCGATCGCGTCGTGAGCCGTGCTTGCAAAGCCGGTCTTCAGACCGACCTGTTCAGCGAGACGGCCAATCAACATCCTGTGGACTGGATCATCATCAACGATAAGGACCTTGGCCATCCGCGGCTCCAACATATTCAGGACAGATCAAAAGATATGCTTGATAATAAATACCCGGAAGTCTGCGTTTTTCAATCCATATGTATCCCTTAAAAAACATATGGTTTCGAAACATTCAAATGTGCGTTTTTTATTTTTACCGTTTATTTACCTCCATGAAAAACGGAGGACTCTATCTCAAGGCCAGCCGGGTAGCCTCCGACCATGACTCTCAGCGCTTCGTTATCTCTGCTCCGCAGTGACGCTGAAGATCGGACTTCAGCGCTGATAAAAGGGGGAAGACCCACGATGTCATTGACCCGTTCAACGCTGCATGGGCTTTCATCCTGGCGTCATCGGAAGATTGGTTTGCGCTTTCAAGACTGACCTGATCTCGCATCTTGCTGAGTGCGTCGACACTTTGAAGCTGCCATCGCCGTGTGGCACGCCGGGACTTTATGCCTTCTCTGGTGGGGGCTTGCACGCAGGGTGCAAAGATAGCAGACTTGCAGGCAGAAGCTTTATCAGAAGCCATCCAAAGATCCGGGAGGACCCATGAAGATCGTCGACATCCGTGCGCATGAATCCCTGCTGCCCAAGCAGGACAAGAACTGGAAATTCGCGCTTGCTGCGAGCGGGATGTCGGAAGGCTGGATTGTCTCGATCCACGCGGAAGACGGCACAATTGGATATGGCTATGCCTCCTCCATGGCCCATTATGGCGCACCGCATGAAACCGTTGGCGGCGCCCTCAACCGCCTCTTCAAACACGTGAAGGGCAAGGATTCGCGCCAGATTGCCACGATCATGGATGATCTCGACCATGTCATGATCGGCAACAATCAGGCCAAGGCTGGCATCGATTGCGCGCTGCACGACCTGCAGGCCCGCCAGCTTGGCATACAGATTTGCGATTTGTTCGGCGGACCTGCAACTCGTGAAATCCACAGTCTGCGTATCCTGCCGATCAAGTCACCAGCAGACATGGCAAAGAATGCGCGCACGCTGGCCAACAAGGGCGTTCGCCACTTCAAGATCAAGGTCCACGGCGAAGTGGATGAGGACGTCGCCCGCGTTGCGGCGGTGCGCAAGGAGGTGGGCCCCGACATGCATCTCACGGTCGATGCCAATCAATCCTATGCCCCCAAGGATGCGATCCGTGCTCTGACGCGCATGGCTGAGTACAACATTGATCTCGCTGAACAGCCGGTCAATGCCATGGACCTTATCGGCCTCAAGACCGTCACGGCAGCGGTTCCAGTGACAGTGGAGGCTGACGAGGCGGCCTATTCGCTCGATCAGGTCATGACGCTGGTGCGCGAGCGCATGGTCGACGCCATCAGCCTCAAGATCAGCAAGCTCGGTGGCCTGCGCAAGACCTATGCGGCAGCAATGATCTGCCAGGCCGGTGGCGTTCGCTACAGGCTCGGTGCGCATTCAGGACCTCAGCTGCTCGCTGCCCATGGCCTGCAGCTGGCCGCCGCCCTTCCTGGCATCTGGTACTCGTCGGAGCTGACTGAATTCGACGGGCTGGCTGAGGATCCATGGGAAGGCCTCGACCTGCGCGAAGGGGTGCTGCGCCTGACCGATGCGGTTGGCTGCGGCGTGTTGCCCAAGGCAGGATCGAATCTTCCCCTGAAGGGCAACTGAACCATATTCGGAGACGGACATGAGCCAGGGAAGCTTGCTGCTCAGGGCGGGCCTCGCCTCCCTGTGCTATATATTCGCCGCGCCAGCCTTCGCACAGGATGCTGTGTCCGCTCCGTCTATCCTTACCTATCGCGGGCCTGATCGCGAGCAGCGGCTGCTTGAGGGCGCAAAGAAGGAAGGCGAGGTCGTCTTTTATTCGGCGATGATCACCAACCAGGCCTTGCGTCCGATCACCGCGGCGTTCCAGAAAAAATATCCGGATCTGAAGCTCACCTATTGGCGTGGGGACTCTGAAGATATCGCGCTGAAGCTCTCAGCCGAAATCCGTGCCAACAGCCTCAAGGTCGACATCGTCGAGGGAACCGGCATTGGCGAAATGGCCGTCAAGGCGGGCTTTGCATTGCCAGCCTGGTCGCCGCAGCTCGCCAGCATTCCCGAAAACATCCGTGATCAACGGCAACTCTGGATGCCGACGCGCATGAGCTATTTTTCTGCCGCCTATAACACAAGGCTCGTGCCATCCAGCGAAATGCCCACCACATTTGAAGGCCTGCTTGATCCCAAGTGGAAGGGCAAGATTGCCTGGCCATTGACCGCATCCAGCGCAGCGCCGCTCTTCGTGACGAACCTGCGCATTGCGTGGGGCGAAGAGAAGGCCCGCGATTATCTGGAAAAATTGAGCAAGCAGGATGTCATCAACTTCGGCTCGGGCAATGCCAGGACACTTGTCGACCGGGTGATTGCAGGTGAATACGCGATTGCCTTGGCCATTTTCGCCCATCACCCTTTCATCAGCGCGGCAAAGGGCGCCCCGGTGGCCTCCATGCTGATGCCCCCCGTGGCAAGCGCGGCGGGCACAATGGTCGTCCCCAAGGGCGTGCGCCACCCTCATGCAGCGCTCCTGCTGATCGATTTTCTGTTGTCTCGCGAAGGGCAGGAGATTCTCGCCAGCGCAGAATACCTTCCGGTTCGTCCTGACGTAGAGGCCATCAAGGCGATCGCGCCGGTGATCCCGTCGAAGTCGGGGATCCAGGAGAATTTCATCAGTCCTGAAAAGCTGAACGCCTATACCGACGACTCATACAAATTGTTGCAGGAACTCTTTCGGAAGTAGGTCCGGACTTTCGGAGCACCTGTTTAAAAAAACCAAATGAACCAGTGATCTTCAAACTCGGGCTCTTGTTTGATCCCCAGACTGATCCATCACGAGTGCCTGGATGAAGACATTCATGGGCGTGCCCTATGAGCTTTCCTCTTCATGAAAAAGGCTCCTCGCTGACCGTCAGGAGCCTGATTCAACTCTGCAATTCATCCTTCAGAAGACCCAGACAGTCGATTTTGTTGAGAAAGCAGCCTGAGATACCATAGAAGGGAACTGAATCATCACGGACTATCAGGAGGCGAGATGCGCAGCATTACCATGGACGAGGCTCTGGCGATCCTGCAAGGGACCTTCAGGAAGGCTGCAGAGTTGGAGGCCTATGCTCTGGCTGGAATCATTCTGGATGCAGGGGGCCGCGTCAAAGCCTTTCTGAAGCAGGATGGCGCATCGCTGATGCGCTTTGAGATTGCCCGCGGCAAGGCTTTTGCTGCCCTGGCGCTCCATCGGTCATCCCGGCAGGTTCTGCAGAAGTTTCGCGAAAAACCTGCGTTCATGGACACGCTTCGCGACCTTGCTGATGGGCCCATTTTCCTCGAGGCAGGCGGGCAATTGATACGCGATGCAAGCGGTGAGATCGTTGGTGCAATTGGCGTGACCGGTGATGTCAATGAGGTCGATGATATTTGCGCAATGGCCGGCATAAGATCAGCCGGGTTCAAGGCAGATTCAGATTTCTCGGCTGCAGAGGCCAAGCGGCTGAACATCAAGGTCGACCCGGAGATCAAAGATCCGCGGCAAAGATAAAAGCCCACGACAGGGATGCCACGCATGCGCTGTTTCGTACTGATGACCTCGATCCTCGCCTTGACTGTCACGGGTCATGCGAACGCCCAGCAAAGTGACGTGGCATCCTTTTATGCCGGAAAGAACGTTGAATTCGTCATCGGCTCCGCTGCCGGTGGGGGATATGCCGTCTATGCGGCGCTCCTTGCGCGGCATATTGGCAAGCACATTCCTGGCAAGCCGCAAGTTGTGTCTCGCATGATGGATGGCGCCGGGAGCCTGACGGCTGCAAATTACCTCTTTTCCCGCGTCCCGAAAGATGGAACCGTCTTCGGAGCGGTTTTCACCGGCGCCATCGTCGAGCCTCTCATCGGAGACGCCGCCAAGGCGCGTTACGATGCTCGGGACTTTGGCTATATCGGCAGCGCCAATCGCGAAACCGCTGTCTGCTTTACAAGGCCGGAAGTCGACATCAAGTCATGGCGCGACATGTACCAGAAGTCGCTTATTGTTGGCGGAGCAGGATGGGCCTCTTCCATCCGGCAGTTTCCTGCGGTCCTGAACAAGATCCTCGGAACAAGGTTTGAAATCATCACAGGCTATCCCGGCTCGAAAGAAGCGCTCCAGGCCGTCGAGCGTGGTGAGGTGCAGGGCACCTGCGGCATCCAATGGTCGAGCTTTGCGCCTGCCTTCGGGAACTGGGTGACCGAAGGGAAAGTTCGGCTCTTTGGGCAAATCTCCGCGCCACCCGGCGATCCCCTCATGAACAAGATGGGGGTGGAAAATATCTGGTCTGCGATCGATGACGAGAACAAGCGACAGATCCTGCGCCTGATATTTGATCAGGCAGAATTTGGCAGGCCCTATCTCATGCCTCCCGGCGTGCCGGCAGATCGTCTGGCCGCCATGAGGGCGGCATTTGATGCAACGATGAAAGATCCGGAATTCCTGGCTGAAGCCGAGCGGATGCAGCTGCCCATCAATCCCATGAGTGGCGCGGATATGCAGAGCGAGGTGGCGCGCCTCTATCAAATTCCTGAACAATACAAGGAAGAAGCCCGGAAAGCTCTGGAATAGGGGTCGGCGATGGCTCATCATCTTGTTGTCAGCACGTTCCCCAACGCGAAAGCACTTCCGCTATGGATTGCAGCTGAAGTGGGACTTTTTGCTGGATTTGGCCTGAATGTTTCGATTGACGAAACCGAGAGCTCGAAACTGCAGAGAGAGAAACTCATTTCTGGAGACGTCCATGTCGCACAGGCGGCGGTGGACAATGGCCTTGCCCTGATCAAGGGCGGTCACGATGCCATCATCGTCATGGGAGGCGAGAGCGGCATAAACGACTTCATCGTGCAGAAGGATATTCAGGACTTTGCCGGAATGAGAGGCCGGATTCTGGCCGTTGATTCACCTGATACAGCCTATGCCTTGCAGGCGCGCAGGCTTTTGGGTCAAGCCGGCCTTGTGGCAGGGCGAGACTACGATATACGACCCGTCGGCAATGCCGGCCTGCGATTGAAAGCCATGTTGCAGGACGCAGGCATTGGTGGGGCTGTTTTGAATCCGCCCTATTCGTCGGAAGCTCAATTGAATGGAATGCGCAGTCTTGGCGGCATGGTTGCTTTACTTGGCCCCTACCAGGCTGGCGGAGCCTTTATGCTGAGAAGCTGGGCCCACAACCATGAAGTTCAATTGGATGGCTATATCAAAACCTATGTCTCGGCCCTTCGATGGCTGACACAGCCAGGCCATCGGGACCAGGGGATTGATAGCCTGCGGCGACATCTCGATCTTTCGCTGAGCGTTGCAAACAAGGCGTTCGATCAATTGATCGATCCCGTCACCGGCTTCTCGCCAGATGCGAGGCTCGACATGGAAGGCGTTGCAAACATGCTTGCCATCAGGGCTGAAACCGAAGGCGCTGGCGGGACACCTCTGGATCCCGCCCTGTTCATTGACCTAAGCTATTATCAGCGTGCGATGTCCGCTCTCGCCTGACGAGCATGGGCCTTCGGTGTCTCGGTTCTGGACATGCGGGCACACGAGACAAAAGCCCCCGCCAGTTATCGCAGGGGCTGACATTGTAATTGCTGGCAGCGACCACTTCACACATGCGTTCAGATCGCCGTGAGAGCGGCCGCTTCCATGATGCTTGGCTCTTAATTGAGCTTCGAGGCGATGGCACTAAACTGGTTGGATACCTTGGTTCCAACCGTCGTCACCGCAGTAATAATGACAACGGCGATCAGGCCAGCGATGAGCCCATATTCAATGGCCGTTGCACCAGACTCGTCGTTCCAGAAGCGCTTCAGGTTCATGCTGCAATCCTTACACTGGCGCGGCAGACTCCCGCGGCTGGTTTCATCAAGATATGGCTGAGACGAATCCAGCGGCTCGCTGGAGCATGGGCACAACCGGACCCGCCTCATACGATTGAGCCTCACCCTAATTCCTTTTAAATATCTGAATTATCTCATCTTTATGTAAGCACATACTTACATTCGATGTCCCATCTTCCGCCACATGGTCTCGCAAAAGGGCGGCGAACATCATCTGCAGCTTGGTCAACCTCTTGTCTTAGTTTCATTCTTGACTGGAAAATGAATTAAGTCTGATCTTTCGCTATTTCATCAAACATTAACTACAAGGATGCAAAAGTATTACGTTAACTATGTTAGGATTTGTTCATATGATGGAACGTCGCGCCCATCCTCGACGCGTTGTCAATATTCCAGCCATGATCCTTGGCGTTGCCAATCCCAATGATCGAAAGTCCGCAACCATCATCGATATGTCAGAAGAAGGTGCGCAATTGCAGATGGATCGAGAGTTCAAGCTGCCACGAAGAGTGTGGCTTCTCGAGCTTGAAAATCACAACGTTTATGATTGCGAGGTGCGCTGGCTTCGCGGCACGCAGATTGGCGTTCAGATTCTCGACATGGTCGATCGCAGCCATCGTCGCAACATCGTCAAAGCGGTTGCCTGACATACAAGACCAAAACAAGATGCTCGCATTCGATCACCCGTCGGCTTTTCAGCGACGGGTGAGTTTTTAAAGGCTGAGGAGCCCGGCCCCCGCTTCAATGTGCCATCGCTTCAGCAATAACCTTGTCGCAGGCATTTCGCTCCGCAAGCAGCTTGCCCGTTCGGGCCCTGTGCATCAGGTCAGACCGCAATGTGGCAACGCCCCATGCACAGGGGCCGCCATAGGGCCGGTTTTCGCGCCACCATTCTTTTGATCGAACCGGATAGGTGGCATCATCGACTTGATCCATCTCGGTCGTCATCTCCGCAGCAAAGCCATTCGGCTCGACAAAGAAGCTGAAGACGTTATTGCCTGGACCCGAATGTCGACCAATGCCCCATTCCAGCTCATGCCCCAGATGGCGCAGGCGCCCCACCGCATAGAGCAGGGAATCGAGGCTTTCCATTTCAAAGGCCATGTGATGCAGCCCTGGCCCTTCTGCCTTGGCAAGCGCGACACTGTGATGATCGGGCGAACAGCGCAGGAAGTCGATTCCGTCGGTTTCATCGGACAGCTTGAAACCGAGAAGGTCACAGTAGAAGCTGCGCAATTGCGGATAGTTTGCCGCGCGCAGAACGACGTGGGAGAACTTGACCGGGCGCTTCCTGTCGTCAATCCGGACCGCGTGGCGCGCCACGTGACTGCTGACGCTTTGAAGGATGCCGTCGGGCGTGCGGAATGAAAATCCATAGCCCCCGCCAGCATGGGCTGGAAGGTCCGCTGGCACGCTTGCGATATCAGCTCCAAATCCCGTGGCACGCGCATGGATCGCATCGACATCTTCCTTGTCGGCGACCGCAAGACGGGACCCGAGAAAGGCAGCCTGCGGCGCCTCGCGAAGGGACAGGACGTGGTGTTCCTGCCCGGTGGCACGCAGATAGACCGTGCTGTCCTGACGTCCAACTTCCTCTAGGCCCCAGGCGCGCTTGTAAAAATCAGCGCTCGCCTCGACGTCGCGAACGGCCAGATCCACACCTCGCACGGCCATCACTCTTGGATTGGCGCTCATCGCGGCCTCCCTGTCTGCAGACCTGAGCCATGAAAGGCACGGTCGTGCAGGCCAGCATCCGTGCGCGGAGAGCTGAGGCATTGATTTGGCGCAATGTCCGCGCAGTGCCGCTATTCGGCTGCGATGATCGCCAGCTGGTCCTTCCGGCCCAGCAGTTCCAGGATATCGACGGCTGAAATGGGACGGCTGATCAGATAGCCCTGTGCGTGGGAACAACCGTGAGACATGAGCCAGTCAAACTGCTCCTGGGTCTCGACTCCTTCGGCCACGATGTCGACCCGAAGGTCTTCAGCCATCCTGATCATGCCATGGATGATCGCCGTGCAGCCTGCATCCACGAGCACGTCGTTCACAAACGACTTGTCGAGCTTGATGTAGTTCAGCGGATAGTGACGGATATAATTGAGCGACGAATAGCCGGTCCCGAAATCATCCAGCGAAAGCGCGACACCATGGCTGCTGATTTTGCGCACTGAACCCACGGCGAGCTGTTCGTCGCGGAACAGCGCAGTCTCCGTGATTTCGATCGAGAGACGCTCAGGCGGGAAATTCTCCCTTTGCAGAATGGAGATGAGCTCTTCCGCAAAGACACCGGTCTCCAACTGCACCGGCGAAACATTGACCGAAACATGGACGTGGGCAGGCCAATCAAGCGCATCGCGAACGGCCTGCCGGAGCACCCAGAGGCCAATTTCCTGAATCAGCCCCATTTCCTCTGCAAGCGGAATGAACTCAACCGGAGAGATCGCTCCCCGCTTGGGATGGTTCCAGCGAAGCAGCGCTTCGCAGGCGACGATCCGGCCGCTGTGCAGTTCGCAGATTGGTTGGTAGACGACGTGGAAGGCATTGGATGCAACGGCCTTGCGTAAATCCGACGCCATCTTCCGGCGCTGAACGAGCTGCTCATCCAGTTCAGGCGCAAAGAATTCGAACGAGCGGTCACCCCGGCGCTTGGCTTCATGCAGGGCGATATCCGCATGTCGAAGGAGCGATACCGGATCAGTTCCATCACGTGGCGCCAATGAAATGCCAAGGGATACGCTCAGATAATGCAGTCGATCCGCGAGTGGGATCGGAGCTGCAAAAGCCTCCTCCAGTCGCTCAGGCAACTGTTCTGCGCGCAAATCGCCATTCGC
>CAISZN010000341.1 GCA_903889985.1 uncultured Hyphomicrobiales bacterium
CTGCGCGCGTCGACCCTCCCCATCAAGGGGAGGGTGCGGCAAGCGCATCGGCCCTGTGATGTGTGCGCATGGACGTTGGCTTGTTCCGCTTTGGCTTCTCCGCTAGGTTGGCTGACCATCAACACGTGAGCCCAAGATGACCGTTCCCGCCAGGGTCGAACTGCGTCCCTCCGTCTGCCCGCACGACTGTCCCTCTGCCTGCGCCCTGCAGGTGGAAGTGATCGACGGCAAGAGCATCGGGCGCATTCATGGGGCCAAGGACCAGACCTATACGGCCGGTGTCATCTGCGCGAAGGTCGCGCGCTATGCAGAACGCATCCACCATCCAGATCGGTTGCTCTATCCGCTGAAGCGCTCGGGGCCGAAGGGCTCAGGCGCGTTCACGCGCATCAGCTGGGACGAGGCGCTCGACACCATCGGCGAGCGCTTTCTCGAGATCGAGAAGCGTTCGGGCACAGAGGCCATCTGGCCCTATTACTATGCGGGCACCATGGGGCGCGTGCAGCGCGATGGCATCAAGCGACTGACCCACACCAAGCGCTATTCGCGCTTCTACGGATCCATCTGCACCAATCTCGCATGGCCGGGCATGATTGCAGGCCTTGGCAAGCTCATGGGGCCCGATCCGCGCGAGATGGCGAAGTCCGATTGCGTGGTGATCTGGGGCACCAATGCTGTGGCCACGCAGGTCAACGTGATGACCCACGCCACCCGTGCCCGAAAGGAGCGCGCGGCGAAGATCGTCGTCATCGACATCTACAATAATGCCACCATGCAGCAGGCCGATCTGGCCTTGTGCCTCAAGCCCGGCACCGATGGCGCCTTGGCCTGCGCGGTGATGCATGTGCTCTTCCGCGACGGCCATGCGGACTGGGACTATCTGCGCACCTATACGGATGAGCCCGACGCCCTTGCGGAGCATCTGCAAACGCGCACGCCCGAGTGGGCCGCGGCGATCACGGGCCTCAGCGTCGAGCAGATCGAGGAATTTGCGACGCTGGTGGGTACGCGCAAGCGCAGTTTCTTCCGGTTGGGCTACGGCTTCTCACGCCAGCGTAACGGCTCTGCCAACATGCATGCAGCGCTGTGCATTCCGGCTGTGACAGGTGCCTGGAAATATGAGGGTGGCGGCGCCTTTCACAACAATGCGGCGATCTTCAACTGGAAGCAGCCTCTCATCGAAGCCCATGATTGCATCGACCAGTCGATCCGCGTGCTCGACATGTCACAGATTGGCGCGATCCTGATGGGTGAACCAGATGCGCTCGCTGGCGGTGGAGCAGTTGAGGCGCTGTTCATCCAGAACACCAATCCTGTCTGTGTCGCGCCAGACCAGACCAAGGTGCTGGCGGGCTTTGCACGCGAGGATCTGTTCACAGTCGTGCATGAGCAGTTCATGACCGAGACGGCCCGCATGGCTGATATTGTTCTGCCAGCCACCATGTTCCTCGAGCATGACGACATCTATTCGGGTGGCGGCCACCAGTATGTGGAATTCGGCGGCAAGCTGATCGATGCGCCCGGGGAATGCCGCAGCAATCACGAGGTGATCTGCGAGATCGCCAAGCGGGTAGGGGCCGAGCATCCCGGCTTCCGCATGACTCCAAAAGGGCTCGCCGATGCGACCCTCTTCACGTCGGGCCTGCCGCGCA
>CAISZN010000342.1 GCA_903889985.1 uncultured Hyphomicrobiales bacterium
GCTTGGCTTCGAACGCGGGGCGCTTCAGCTCTTCCAGACGCTCGCCTCGCGCAGGAGCAAGGGGCATCTTCCGGTTCCGGCCAGCCGTGCGGATCTTTACCGGACGATTTCGGACTGAGCGTCCACGCAGACAACGCGATCACGACCCAGTCGCTTGGCTTCCAGGAGCGCCCTGTCCGCCATGCGCATGCAGTCCTTGAGCGTCGCGGTTTTTTGCGAAGCAATGGCGAGGCCGAGGCTTGTCGTCAGGCGCTGCTGCTGCCCGTCCACTGTGACCGGATGTGACTGACAGTCAGCCAGGATGGCCTCCGCGATCTCCATGGCCGCTTCGGGGCTCTGGCCAGTCAACAGGATCGCAAATTCATCGCCCCCCTGGCGTCCGGCAACAGCCCCTGCCGTGTTGGCATGTCGGCGCATGATGCTCGCCAGATGCTCGAGCGCGGCATCTCCGAACGCATGTCCGAACCTGTCATTCAGGGACTTAAAGTGATCCGCATCTGCCATGAGGGTGATGAGCGGTGCAGATTCCTCGCGGGCTCTCTCAATCAGGGAGTGCGCCTCAAGGTCGAATCCACGTCGATTGAGGAGCCCGGTCAACTGGTCTGTATGAGCGAGACGATGCAGCTCATCCCGCGCTATGGCGAGTGCACGAATCACCTGTGCGCGTCTGTAGGTGAGAACCGGGACCACGAAACTTGGAACGGACGTGGCGATGAAAAGCGCGACGGCGTGGAAATAGTTTGCCGGCAATAGAACGTCGTCGCCCCAGCCAACCAGCACAGAAATCAGAAAAATTGTCGCACCGACCGAGCAAGCAACCGAGAGCACTGTGACGCGTGCGATATAGCGCCATAATGCCTTGGCTGACGAAAGCTTGGGTTCCCGATCTAACGACATACAAATCTGCGGTTTGCGCTGAAACGGACCAGAGACAGATCACTATGTGAGTCGGAACGCGAAGAAAAGGGCGCCATTCGGCGCCCTTATGAAGGTCTTTCCTGTCGAATCTACTTCGCGAGGACCTTGAGCTCGGCCACGATCGCTTCGCCCATTTCCACCGTCGAAACGATCGAGGACGCATTGCCCTTGATGTCGGCGGTGCGCAGGCCCTTGTCGAGAACGCTCGAAATGGCCTTCTCGATCATGTCGGCGGCCTCGCCGAGGCCGAAGGAGTAGCGCAGTGCCATGCCGAAGGACCCGATCATGGCGATCGGGTTCGCAAGGCCCTTGCCGGCAATGTCAGGCGCCGAGCCATGCACGGGCTCATAGAGCGCCTTGCGCTTGCCGGTCTTGGGGTTCGTTTCGCCCAGCGAAGCGGAGGGCAGCATGCCGAGCGAGCCGGTCAGCATGGCGGCCACGTCCGACAGCATGTCGCCGAAGAGGTTGTCGGTGACGATGACGTCGAACTGCTTGGGCCAGCGCACGAGCTGCATGCCCAGAGAGTCAGCGAGCTGATGCTCCAGCTGCACGTCCGGATATTCGCGCTTGTGCAGGGCGGTGATGACCTCGTTCCAAAGCACGCCCGACTTCATGACGTTGCGCTTCTCGGAGGAAGTCACCTTGTTGTTGCGCTTGCGTGCCAGCTCGAAGGCGACGCGGCCGATGCGCTCGATCTCGTAGGTGTCATAGACCTGCGTGTCGATGCCGCGTTTCTGGCCATTGCCCAGGTCGATGATCTCCTTGGGCTCGCCGAAATAGACGCCACCGGTCAGCTCGCGCACGATCATGATGTCGAGGTCCTCGACGATCTCGCGCTTGAGGGAGGAGGCATCGGCCAGGGCCGGATAGCAGATCGCCGGGCGCAGGTTGGCGAAGAGGGCGAGGTCCTTGCGCAGGCGCAGGAGGCCCGCTTCCGGGCGCACGTCATAGGGAACGGCATCCCACTTCGGTCCGCCGACGGCGCCAAAGAGCACCGCATCGGCCGAGGTGGCCAGCGCCATATGCTCTTCGCTGATCGACTGGCCGTGGGCGTCATAGGCCGAGCCGCCCACGAGGCCGCGCTCGAAGTTGAAGGAAGCGATGCCGGTCTGGCCGATGAAGGCTGCGACCTTCTCGACTTCAGCCATGACTTCGGGGCCAATCCCGTCGCCGGGCAGGAGGAGGATATTGTAGGTCGCCATGGGTCACGTCCGTGGGTGAGGAAAGGAAATTCGGCGCGATTGCTAGCGGGCGGGGGGCGGCTTGGCAAGCGCGGGCGCCCGACGGACCGCGGAGGTCGTCGTCTGCATCGGCCTGTCCGCCAATGAGGGTGCGTGCGGTCCAGGGTTGCAGGCTCTTCCTCCTCGACGCTACACTTGCACTCATCAAGCAAGCGGCCTCGATGAGCCGCGATCAGGGAGGATGGAATGGCGGAGACCGCGACAGCGGCACGTGCGCTGACCCAGGAACGGATTACATGCGGTGAGGTGGAGCTGGACGTCTATCGTGGCGGCTCGGGTCCTTCGCTTCTCTTCCTGCATGGCGGTGGCGGACTGAACCCGGCCGCGCCGGCCTTCAGCATGCTGGCAAGGCATTTCAGTGTCACGGCACCCGTGCATCCGGGCTTTGGGTCCTCCAGCCTGCCCTTCTGGATGGATAGTGTGGATGATTTCGTCCATGTCCATCTGGAGCTGATGGAGAAACTCGACCTCCGCGACGTCATTCTCGTTGGCACGTCGCTTGGAGGCTGGGTGGCTGCTGATCTCGCCACCAAGAACCGCGCCCGCATCTCCAGGCTGGTGCTCGTCTCGCCCGTGGGCATCAAGGTTGGCCCGCGCGAGAAGCTCGATATTCCTGATGTCTTCGCCATGAGCATGAAGGATGCGGACAAGCTCATGTTCGCGAACCCGGACAAGTTCGGCTTCACACCCGATGGCAAGAGCGACGAGGAGCTGCGCGTCATCGCGCGCAATCGCGAGACCATGGCTCTGGTCACCTGGGATCCCTACATGCACAGCCCCAAGCTGAAGCACCGGCTGCATGTGATCGACAAGCCGACCCTGTTCCTGCGTGGCGAGAAGGACGGGCTCGTCAGCCAGTCCTATGTGGAGGCCTATGCGGGCTTCATTCCCGGCGCGAAGGTCGAGACCATTGCGGGCGCGGGCCATGCCCCGCAGGCCGAGCAGGCGGAAGATTTCGTTTCGCGCATCCTGCGCTTCGCCAAGACCTGAGGAGGACGCATCCGTGAGATTGTTTCATTTCAGCGAAGGCGCCTATCACCACATTCCCGACGAGGATCACTACGAGAGCGTGCGCGTCACGATCCCGAACAAGTTCTATGATCCGCGCACGGGCGCCGACCTCTA
>CAISZN010000343.1 GCA_903889985.1 uncultured Hyphomicrobiales bacterium
ATTCATAGGCATAGGTGTTGGGCTTCAGGTGCTGGGCGGGTTTCGGAAACATGCAAACCTCTTGTGTGGGCGCCCGGAGGTCCCGGCGCAGGCCAATTCGAACGGTAGTCTACCTAGATTGGGATGGCTGAATATCTGCTGAATGTATCAGGGACGCAGCACAAGGTTGCCGGATGCGATTTCAAATCCGCCCAGGCGCTGAAGAAAACTCATTCCCAGCAGGGAGGTTCCGTTGATCCCCTGCGGCAGCACGAGGGCCGTCACGTTGCGCACCAGCAGGTTGCCGACCCGGACTTCCCTGAGGGTCACGGGAGCGGCCTTGGCCTGGCCGTTGGCCGTCAGCACATTGGCCGTGTAGTCCGCCGGGGCTGGCGACAGCCCGAGGCGCGCGGCATCCGCCGCGGTCAGCGAGACGAGCGTCGCGCCTGTGTCGACCAGCATGGGCACCGTGCGCCCCTCGATCTCCACATCCGCATGATATTGGCCGCCACGATCCGGTGGCAGCTCGATCCGGCCGAACCCAAGGGCGGACGGCGGAGCTGCAACCGGGACCGCAGCCATGGGGGCCGAGGGTGCCGGGCCACCGAAGAGACTGGCGAGCAATCCGGGCGAGGCACTGGCGGAGGGAACCTCGGCGGGAGCCTGATGGGAGAGATAGACGCCGGCGATGGCCGCAATCGCGGCGCCGGTGAGCATGAGTTTCAGGGGCTGGTCGAACATGAGCGAAGGCCGCACGAACTGGAAAACCATCACGAGTATGTCACCGCACCTTTGCCACCGCCTTAACGCCCCGCCGGGAAAAGCCCTTAAACACACCCATTTCGGGTAATTTATCCAAGGCTTCGCAGGCTGCTCGACTTCGTGTATTTGCGAGTAGTTTTCGTCTCGCCATTTATTTTCTTTAGGGAATTAAACTTCATGAACGCATTTCGACGTCCGCTTTGTGCCGCTTTTCTTCTGGCTTCCGTAGCGTCTGCCGTGGCGCAGGCAACGCCGCCTGCAAAACCTGCGGCACCAGCCCCCGCCCCAAAGCCTGTCGCATCCACGCCGGTCAGCAATGAGCCGACAACAACGACCGCCTCCTATGGAGACTGGGTTCTGCGCTGCCAGAAGATTGAACAGGCCGGCCTGCCGCCGCGCGTCTGCGAAGTCGCACAGTCCGTTCAGCTGCAGGGCCAGAACGCCCCCATCGCGCAGATCGCCATCGGGACCCCGCCGAAGGAAGCCACCCGCCTCACCATCCTCCTCCCCAACAGCGTCAGCTTTCCCAGCAGCGTGAAGGTCAGCGCTGGCGAGAAGGATCCTGTGGGGATCGATCTCACCTGGAAGCGCTGCCTGCCAGGTGGCTGCTTTGCCGAGACTGCACCCAGGGACGAGGTTCTGCGCGGCTGGCGATCGCAGGAAAGCGGGCACATCACCTTCACAGATGGCACCGGGCGCGAGGTGAAGCTGCCCTTCTCCCTGCGCGGCCTTGCCCCTGCCCTCGACGCCCTGGCAAAGGGCTGAGGCTCAGCTGCCCTTCTCGCTGCGCAGGGCCGCCTTGAGGGCATAGATCGCCTCATGGGCGGCCCGCGGGCTCATGTCGTCAGGGTCGATGCTGGCCAGCAGCTTTCTCACCGCGTCGTCGTGCACCGGCGTTGCGGTTGCCGGCGCCGGCTCGGGACGGCGCGGCGCAAAGAGCGGCAGGTCGTCGATGAGCTTCTGCACCGGCGCCTGACGCTCGGAGGCTTCGAGCTCGCCCAGGATGACCTGCGCACGCTCGACCACGGCAGGCGGCAAGCCGGCGATCTTGGCAACCTGGATGCCATAGGAGCGGTCGGCGGCACCCGGCACGACTTCGTGCAGGAAGACCACCTCGCCATTCCAGTCGACGACACGCACGGTCAGGTTGATGAGGCGCGGCAGCTTCTTGGCGAGCTGGGTCAGCTCGTGGAAATGGGTGGCAAAGAGCGCACGAGAACGATTGCGCTCATGCAGGTGCTCGATGGCTGCCCAGGCGATGGACAGGCCATCGAAGGTTGCGGTGCCACGGCCAATCTCGTCGAGGATGACGAGCGAGCGTTCGGTGGCCTGATTGAGGATCGCCGCTGTCTCGACCATCTCGACCATGAAGGTCGAGCGGCCGCGCGCCAGATCATCGGCCGCCCCCACCCGCGAGAACAGCCGGTCGATGACACCGATATGGGCGCGCTGCGCGGGCACGAAGGAGCCCATCTGGGCCAGCACGCCGATCAGCGCATTTTGCCGCAAATAGGTCGACTTGCCGGCCATGTTGGGGCCGGTGATGACCGCAATGCGCCCAGCCGACGAGGCCGCATCGCCCAGGTCACTATCATTGGCGACGAAGCCCTTTCCCCGCGCCGACAGGGCGGCGGCAACAACCGGATGCTGACCGCCTGCGATGTCGAAGGCGAGCGAGCCATCCACCTGCGGCCGCGTCCAGCCGCGCTTACCCGACACCTCTGCCAGAGCTGCCGAGAGATCGATGACCGCAATGGCGTCGGACGCCGCCTGCAGGGTGTCGCGCGCCTCGACGATGCGCGCGCAGAAAGCATCGAACAGATCAAGCTCGAGCGCGATGGCGCGATCGGCGGCCGAAGCGATGCGCGATTCAAGATCCGCCAGCTCCGTCGTCGAAAAGCGCATGGCGCCGGCCATGGTCTGGCGATGAATGAAAGTCGCCCGCAACGGCTCCTTCAGCAGCTTCTCGCCCTGGGCCTGCGGCACTTCGAGGAACCAGCCCAGAAAGTTGTTGTGCTTGATGCGCAGCTGGCGGGTCTCGGCCATGTCGCAATATTGCGCCTGCAGGGTCGCGATGACGCGGCGACTCTCGTCACGCAGAGCACGCGCCTCATCAAGTGCGGGCAGGTGGCCGGCGCGCACGAAATTGCCGTCGCGCCGGTTGAGCGGCAGCTCTTCCGCGAGTGCGGCGCGCAGATCCGCTTCCAGTCGTGCATCGACGCCCGCTGCCGCCTGCATGGCAGCCGTGAGTTCTTCCGGCAGGCTTGCGCTTCCCGCCAGTCGCGCCGCCAGCGCACAGGCAGCTGCAAGCCCGTCGCGCACGGCGGCGAGATCGCGTGGGCCGCCGCGCTGCATGGCAAGCCGCGACACGGAGCGCGCCATGTCGGGCGTGGCCTTAAGCAGGCGACGCACATCGGTGCGCAGAAGCGCATCGTTCAAAAAATGCGCGATGGAATCGAGCCGGCGATGGATGGCAGGCAAGACCGTCAACGGCCCCGCCAGACGCTCGGCCAGCAGGCGCCCGCCGCTGGGCGTCAGCGTCTCGTCGATCGCCGCCAGCAGGGACCCCTCGCGCTCGCCGCCAAGGGTGCGGGTGAGCTCGAGATTGGCGCGGGTGGCCGCGTCGATTTCCATGATCGCGCCCTGGCCGGCGCGAACCGGGAAGGCGAGCGGCGGCCTGGTGCCAAACTGGGTGCGTTCGATGTAGCGGATGGCCGCTGCGGCAGCAGCAAGCTCCGCGCGCGAAAAACTGCCCAGCCCGTCAAGGGTTGCAACACCGAACCAGTCGCGCAGAACGCCCTCTGCGGTGCCTGCCTGCGTGGTGTCGCGGGCGACTGGCGTCACAGGCGCGCGCAGGTCCTCCAGCACGCGGGTGAGATCGGGATCGTTGCAGAGCGCCTCGGGGACGACGATCTCGCGAGGATCAATGCGGGCGATCTCGGCGGCAAGCCCCGCCTGATCGGTCTCGCTCACCCTGAAGGCGCCGGTGGAGATGTCGGCAGCGGCGAGCCCATAAGCCCAGGCCTCGTCCGAACTGCGCACACGGGCCAGCGCCAGCAGGCAGTTGGCCCGCGCCGGGTCGAGGAGCCGGTCTTCGGTGATCGTGCCGGGCGTGACGAGGCGCACCACATCGCGCCGCACGACCGATTTCGGGCCGCGCTTGCGCGCCTCGGCGGGGTCCTCGACCTGTTCGCAGACCGCTACCCGATGGCCGAGTCCGATCAGCCTTTGCAGATAATCATCGGCGCGCTCGATGGGCACGCCGCACATGGGAATGTCCTCGCCCTGATGCTTGCCGCGTTTGGTCAGCACGATGCCGAGCGCCCGGCTCGCCACCTCCGCATCGGTGAAGAAGAGCTCGTAGAAATCGCCCATCCGGTAGAACAGCAGGCAATCGGGATTGGCGGCCTTGATCTCCACGTACTGCGCCATCATCGGCGTGACACGATGGGCCTCGGCGGCGGGCCGGGTCTGGTCGTCGACAGTCTCGGAAGGGCGCACGGAGGCAAGGCTCGTCATGGCGCGACCCTAGCAAAGCCCCCACGCCCTTGCACCGCATTGCAACGGGTCATCCACGGGTCTGAAGGGCCAAATTGCCTAAAAAAGTCGCCTTGTTAGCCCTAGGCGGGGGCCTTATGGTCGCGCCCCACAGAAAAAGCGAAACTTCCTGAGGATCCAATGGCCGACGAGACCGACAAGCGCCCCAAGCGGCAAACCATTACGGACCAGGAAGCCCTGCAGTTCCACTCCCGCGGCCGGCCGGGAAAGCTCGAGATCGTACCCACCAAGCCCATGGCCACCCAGCGCGACCTGTCGCTGGCCTATTCGCCCGGTGTCGCTGTTCCCGTGAAAGCCATTGCCGAGGATCCCTCCAAGGCCTTCGACTACACGGTGCGCGGCAATCTCGTCGCTGTCATCACAAACGGCACTGCCATCCTTGGCCTTGGCAATCTGGGCGCACTTGCCGCCAAGCCGGTGATGGAAGGCAAGGCGGTGCTGTTCAAGCGCTTCGCCGACATCGATTCCATCGACCTTGAGGTCGATACGGAAGATCCGGACGAGTTCATCGGCGCCGTGCGCTACCTCGGCCCCTCCTTCGGCGGCATCAACCTCGAGGACATCAAGGCCCCGGAATGCTTCATCATCGAGCAGCGCCTGCGCGAGCTCATGGACATTCCCGTGTTCCACGATGACCAGCACGGCACGGCGATCATCGCGGCCGCCGGCATCCTCAACGCCATCCACCTGACCGGCCGCGACATCAAGAAGACCCGCCTCGTCTGCAATGGCGCGGGCGCAGCGGGCATCGCCTGCCTCGACCTCATCAAGGCCATGGGCTTTGCGCCCGAGAACGTCATGCTCTGCGACACCAAGGGCGTGGTCTATCAGGGCCGCACCGAGGGGATGAACCAGTGGAAGTCCGCCCATGCGGTGGTGACCGACCGCCGCTCGCTGGCGCAGGCCATGGATGGTGCTGACGTCTTTTTCGGCCTGTCGGTGAAGGGGGCCCTGACCTCGGACATGGTCAAGTCCATGGCGCCGAACCCGATCATCTTCGCCATGGCCAATCCCGATCCGGAAATCACGCCGGAAGAGGCCCATGCGGTGCGTGACGACTGCATCGTGGCGACCGGCCGTTCGGATTATCCCAACCAGGTCAACAATGTGCTGGGCTTCCCCTACATCTTCCGGGGCGCGCTCGATGTGCGTGCCACCACGATCAACATGGAGATGAAGGTCGCCGCCGCCAACGCGCTGGCCCAGCTCGCCCGCGAGGACGTGCCCGACGAGGTCGCGGCCGCCTATCAGGGTGCGCGCCCGCGCTTCGGCCGCGAATACATCATCCCCGTGCCCTTCGACCCGCGTCTCATCAGCGTCGTGCCGACAGCGGTCGCCCAGGCCGCCATGGACTCAGGCGTGGCGCGCAAGCCCATCGTCGACATGAAGGGCTATACCCAACAGCTCTCCGCCCGGCGCGACCCGGTGGCGGGCGCCCTGCAGCGCATCGTCGAGCGCGTGCGCCGCTACCCCAAGCGCGTCGTCTTCGCCGAAGGCGAGGAGGAGCAGGTGCTGCGCGGCGCCGTCTCCTTCGTCAACCAGGGCCTTGGCACGGCGATCCTCGTGGGCCGCGAAGAGCGCATCCGCGAGACCGCAAAGCTCAACGGCGTCGATCTCTCCGACAAGGACATCGAAATCCACAACGCGAGCCTGTCATCGCGCAACGATGCCTATGCGCAGTTCCTCTATGAGCGGCTGCAGCGCAAGGGCTACCTGTTCCGCGACTGCCAGCGCCTGATCAACAACGACCGCAACTCCTTCGCCGCCGCCATGGTGGCGCTGGGCGACGCGGACGCCATGGTCACCGGCGTCACCCGCAACTTCTCGATTGCGCTGGAAGAGGTGCGCCGGGTCATCGACCCGCGCCCCGGCCATCGCCTGATCGGCGTGTCGCTGGTCCTGTCGCGCGGCAGGCCCGTGCTGGTCGCCGACACTGCCATCACCGAAATGCCCACGGCCGAGGAGTTGGCCCAGATTGCCATCGAGGCGGCTGGCGTCGCCCGGCGGCTCGGCTATGAGCCTCGCATTGCCATGTTGGCCTTTGCCACCTTCGGCCATCCGGTCGGCGACCGCTCGGCCCGCGTGCAGGAGGCCGTGCGCATCCTCGACGGCCAGCGCCTCGACTTCGAATATGACGGCGAAATGGCCGCCGACGTGGCGCTCGACAAGGAAAAGATGGCCTCCTATCCCTTCTGCCGCCTCTCCGACACGGCCAATGTTCTGGTCATGCCGGCCTTCCACTCGGCCTCCATCAGCACCAAGATGCTGCAGGAGCTGGGCGGGGCGACGGTCATCGGCCCGCTGATCGTGGGCCTCGACAAGCCGGTCCAGATCGTGCCGCTGGGCGCCAAGGATTCGGACATCGTCAACATGGCGGCGCTGGCGGCCTTCAATATCGGCGGCTGATTTCAGGCCAGCTGTCCGGGCCAAGGTTCGGGCAGCGTCATCCTGCTGTGGTAGATACCGCGCGAATCGCCTGCAGGAGGTTGTCTGATGCATATCGCCATGATCGGCTCCGGATACGTCGGACTCGTCTCCGGGGCCTGCCTTGCCGACTTCGGCCATGTGGTCACCTGCGTCGACAAGGACCTCGCCAAGATCGAGGCCCTGAAGCGCGGCGAAATTCCGATCTTCGAGCCGGGCCTCGAGGCCCTGGTGGAGACCAACGCCCGCCAGAACCGCCTGACCTTCACCACCGACCTGGCCCCCGCCGTCGTGAAGGCCGACGCGGTCTTCATCGCGGTCGGCACCCCCTCGCGGCGCGGCGATGGCCATGCGGACCTGACCTATGTCTATGAGGCCGCCCGCGAGATCGCGGCCTCGCTCAGCGGCTTCACCGTGGTCGTGACCAAATCCACCGTGCCTGTGGGCACCGGCGACGAGGTCGAGCGCATCATCCGCGAGACGAATCCTTCAGCGGAATTCGCCGTGGTCTCGAACCCGGAGTTCCTGCGCGAGGGCGCGGCGATCAACGATTTCAAGCGCCCCGACCGCATCGTCATCGGCACGGACGACATGCGCGCCCGCGAGGTGATGAGCGAGATCTATCGCCCGCTCTATCTCAACCAGCCGCCGATCCTCTTCATGGGCCGCCGCACGTCGGAACTGACGAAATATGCGGCCAATGCCTTCCTCGCCACCAAGATCACTTTCATCAACGAGATGGCAGACCTGTGCGAGAAGACTGGCGCCAATGTGCAGGATGTTGCGCGCGGCATCGGCCTCGACAATCGCATCGGCTCGAAGTTCCTGCATGCAGGACCGGGCTATGGCGGCTCGTGCTTCCCCAAGGACACGCTGGCGCTCATCAAGACGGCACATGACTTCGACACCAACGTGCGCATCGTCGAGACGGTGGCTGCGGTGAACGAGGAGCGCAAGGCGCAGATGGCCCACAAGGTCATTTCCGCCTGTGGCGGCTCGGTGAAGGGCAAGGTGATCGCCCTGCTCGGCCTTGCCTTCAAGCCCAACACCGACGACATGCGCGATGCACCCTCGATCGAGATCGTGCGCGTGCTGGAGGAGGCTGGCGCCAGCATCCGCGCCTTCGACCCCGAAGCGATCGGACAGGCGCGCCCGATCATGCCCAAGGTCGCCTTCTGCGAGGAGCCCTATGGCTGCCTTGAAGGTGCCGATGCGCTCGTCATCGTGACCGAATGGGATGCCTTCCGCGCACTCGATCTGCCGCGCATCAAGGGCGCGTTGAAGAGCCCCGTGGTGGTCGACCTGCGCAACATCTACCGGCCGGAAGAAATGCGGAAGCTGGGCTTCGCCTATACGAGTGTCGGGCGGGTCTAATGCCCGCCGACACCGTTCGTCTGCCCATTGAGGACGCGCTTCCGGAGCTGACCGCAGCGTTGCGCGCGCAAACTGCGGCAGTCCTCGTGGCGCCGCCGGGCGCTGGCAAGACGACCCGTGTGCCGCTCGCACTCATGGACGAGCCATGGGTCGGTGGCGGCAAGCTGATCCTGCTGGAGCCACGACGGCTTGCCGCACGTGCCGCCGCCGATCGGATGGCCAGGACGCTTGGCGAACAGGTGGGCGAAACCATCGGCCTGCGGGTGCGCCTGCAATCGCGCGTTTCGGCAAAGACCCGCATCGAGGTTGTGACCGAGGGCGTCTTCGCCCGCATGGTGCTCGATGACCCCGCGCTGGAAGGCGTGGCAGCCGTCCTCTTCGACGAATTCCACGAGCGCTCGCTCGATGCCGACATGGGGCTGGCGCTGGCGCTCGATGCGCAGGCGGGCCTGCGGGAGGACCTTCGGCTGCTGGTCATGTCCGCCACGCTGGATGGCGCAAGGGTGGCGCGCCTGATGGGTGGCGCTCCGGTCATCGAATCACTGGGTCGCGCCTATCCGGTCGAGACGCTCCATGTGGGCCGCGATCCGAGAGCCCGGATCGAGGAGGAGATCACCAAGGTCGTCATGACGGCCCTGCGGACCCAGACCGGCTCCCTGCTCGTCTTCCTGCCCGGACAGGGCGAGATTATCCGCACCGCGGACATGCTGCGCGAGCGCCTCCGCGACCCGGATGTCGACATAGCGCCCCTCTTTGGGGCCATGGAAAGGCGGGCGCAGGATCTCGCCGTATCTCCCGCCGCCCCCGGACGCCGCAAGATCGTGCTGGCGACCTCCATCGCCGAGACCTCGCTCACCATCGAGGGCGTGCGCGTCGTCATCGACTGCGGACTCGCCCGGGTGCCGCGGTTTGAACCTGACATCGGCCTGACGCGGCTGGAGACCCTGCGCGCCTCCCGCGCCGCCGTGGACCAGCGCCGGGGTCGCGCCGGCCGCACCGAGCCCGGCGTCTGCTATCGCCTCTGGGAGGAGGCCGCCACCGGCGCGCTGGAGGCCTTCACGACCCCGGAGATCCTGAGCGCAGACCTGTCGGGCCTGCTGCTCGATCTTGCCGCCTGGGGCGCCCGCGACCCGGCCAGCCTCAGCTGGCTCGACCCACCGCCTGTGGCCGCCGTGCAGGCAGCCCGCAGCGTCCTGCGCGACCTCGGCGCCCTTGATGAAGAGGGCGCGATCACGCCAGAGGGCAAGGCCATCCGCAGCCTGCCCCTGCCGCCGCGCCTTGCGCGCATGGTCGTCCATGCAGCCCGCGAGGGCGAGGCCGACCAGGCCGCCGAGATCGCCATGGTGCTCGTCGAACGAGGGCTTGGCGGCGATATGGTGGACGTTGGCGAGCGGATCGACCGCTGGCGCCGGGACCGCACCCAGCGGGCCGAGGATGCCCGCCGTCTCGCCCGCAGCTTCGCCACCCGGGCCCGGGAGCTTGCCGGCAGGCCCGACAGCCGCGGCCCCGAGCGTGGCACCGGCCACCTGCTGGCGCTGGCCTGGCCCGACCGCATCGCCAAGTCACGCGGACGGCCCGGTGAGTTCCTGATGGCAAACGGCCGGGCAGGCGTGGTCGAGGCCCATGACCGGCTGGCAAAGGAGCCTTTCCTCGCCGTCGCCGAGATCACGGGGCGCGCGTCCGCCGCCCGCATTCTGGCCGCCGCGAGCCTGAGCGCGGAAGAGCTGGAAGAGGTGGCCGGCGAGGCCATCGAGAGCCGCGACGAGACCGTCTTCGACCGGGCCGCCGCCGCCCTGCGCCGCCGTCGCAGCCGCAAGCTGGGCGCGATCACCCTGGCCGAGCAGACCCTGCCGGCTGGCGCGGATCCCAAGGCTGCAGCCATCCTGGCGGAGGGCGTCGCGGCGCTAGGCATCGAGCGCCTGCCGTGGACGAAGGCGCTGACCCAATGGCGTGACCGGGTGATGTTCCTGCGCCGTGCCGAGGGTGAGGACTGGCCGGACCTCTCAAACGAGGCCCTGTCCAGGGATGCGAGCGCGTGGCTCGCGCCCTTCCTCGATGGCCGCACGAGCCTCGCCGCCATCTCCCCTGACGACCTCGGTCAGGCCCTGCAGGCGCTTGTGCCATGGGACCTGCAGCGCCGCCTCGACGCCGAAGCCCCCACCCATTTCGAAGCGCCAACAGGCAGACGCGTGGCGGTGGATTACGAGGCCGAGGGCGGCCCTGTTCTCGCCATCCGCGTGCAGGAGTTGTTCGGGCTTTCGACCCACCCCTCACTCGCAGGCGGCCGTGTGCCGCTGACCCTGCACCTGCTTTCGCCTGCGCATCGTCCGATCCAGATCACGCGTGACCTGCCGGGATTCTGGAAGGGTTCATGGGCGGCCGTGAAGGCGGACATGAAGGGACGCTATCCGCGCCACCCGTGGCCGGATGATCCGGCCGCTGCAGTGCCCACGACACGTGCGAAGCCAAGGGGAACTTGAGCGGCCCACGACTACGAAACTTCGCGGCGCGTCCCCTCTCCCGCCTGCGGGAGAGGGTCAGGGTGAGGGCGCTGCGGTTCTCAACGCGGCCAAGATTGAAGAGCACCACGACCCCTCATCCTCACCTTCTCCCCACCTGCGGCGGGGAGAAGGGGGCAGAGGCATCGAGCCTCTTTTTTAAAAATTTAAGCCGCCACCTGATCCATCGGCGCAGCGGCGGAGAAATAGCTCACATAGCGCGGATCGATTTCGGCAACCGGCATGACCACCAGCACATCAGTCGTGCCAAACTGGCGATCGATGACTGCGCCTTCGCCAAAGCGCGCGCCGACGCGCAGGTAGCCCTTCACCAGAGGCGGCAGCGCATCGAGTGCGCGGCGCTTGTCGATCGACTCGGCGCCGATCATGTTCATCGGAACGCCACGGCCGGGCAGCGCCGTTGAATGCCAGGTCTCGCTCACCGAAGCATGGTGATGCAGGAAGCTCAGAGCGAGCGCATGTGAAAAGGCATTGGCCCCCGGAAAACTCGCGCAACCGATCATCACGTCGATGCGATGATGGCGCACATAGGTCCAGATGCCGCGCCACATGAGTTCGAGCGTCTTGCGCGAACGCCAGTCCTTGTGGACGCAGGAACGGCCGAGTTCGAGGAAGCGCTTGCCCTTGTGGCGTTCGAGCAGCGGCGCGATATCAAATTCGCTCGCGGTGTAGAAACCGCCCTTGGCTTCGGCGATCTCCTGTCGCAGCAGCCGATAGGCGCCGACGACCTTCGGCTTGCGCCGGCCCAGACGCGACTTCGCATCATGGTCGATGATGAGGAGATGATCGCAGATTCGATCGAAGGGGCAGATGTCGCGGCGCGTGAGCGCGCTGCGACGATCGGCGATTGCGCCACCTTCCTCGAAGAATACCTTGAAGCGCAGTTTCTGCGCCTTGCGGATGTCCTTCTTGCGGGTGGCGAGACGGATTTCGAGGGAGCCGATGCGACCCAGCGATTCAGGCAGGCCGCCAAGATCGCGGATCTTTTTGCCTGGATGTGGCAGCCACGCCATGTTTGCCGGACGAAAGAAGCCGGCATGGAAGGCCTTCGTGCCCGTTCCCAGAATCATGTTCGCATCCGTGTTCAAGCTGACACGATCTACACGATTCAAGCCGACGATTTCATGACAAAGTCAGGCGATGGCCGCTTTCTCAGGCTCAAGCTGCCGGGACAGGGCTGCCAGATCCACGGGCTTGGTGAGAAAGTCATCGATGCCCGCATCAAGCGCGGCCCGGCGATCTTCCTCAAAGGCATTGGCAGTGAGGGCGAC
>CAISZN010000344.1 GCA_903889985.1 uncultured Hyphomicrobiales bacterium
AGCGCGCAATCCGCAGCATCTCTGCCTCTTGCCATGACGACGCGCCCTATTCGCGGGATGTTATGCCGGGCATCAAATGTGTACCAGTTTCCTCCGAGGTAGACTTCAAACCACGCGCTGAAATCCATGGGTGCAGGATCTATAGGTACACCGAAGTCCCCGAGATATCCCGTTGCGTAGCGAGCCGGGATATTCATGGCACGGCAAAGCGCAATGGCCAAATGTGCAAAATCTCGGCAGACTCCAACCATTTCGGTGTGGCCTTGGCTCGCCGTTCTGGTGGCGCAGGCATGCTGGTAGCCAAATTGCAGCCTCGCGTGCACGTAGTCACAAATGGCTCGAACGCGGTCCCAGCCAGAATGAATCCCGCCAAATTGGCTCCATGCCAGATCCAGGAAATGTTCGCTGTCGCAATACCGACTGGCTACCAGGAATATTATGACATCATCAGGCAATTGCTCGATCGGAATCTGTTGTGCATCTGGAACCTGAACGTCCGGAACTCCGCTATCTCGGATCAGGAATTCATTTGATATATCTGTTTTTCCGGGGGGGATTGTGCAACGGGTGACCCGGTTCCCGAACGTATCGATATAGTTGCGAAGATCTCCTGGTGTCGAAAGTCTGATCTCATCCTTGGTTACAAGGTCGGAATCCCGTGATGGATGGACGTTCAACAGCAATAATATTGGTGTTGAGGCTTGGCATTCAAAGGTAATTTTATATCCGGCTTTGATAATCATCGATGCTACGACCTGATGCTAGTTGCATGTAATCAAAACGTACCTTCTATGGTGAAGTTCAATGGTATCAGTTCTTTGGGCATCCTGCGTAATTTCAGGGCATTTTGGCTCGTTGTGGTGGCGGTGGAGTTCGTTGGTCTCAGGTAGTGCGGCGAAAATCGTTTCTATCTGATGTCTGTTTATGGCTGCGCTTGACTTCCTCCGAGGGCTTTTGGGCCGGACAGGAAGAATATGTGTGTCTTGACCTCCCAGACCTTCGTATTTTTTGAATGCAAAGATGGCGATGCCTATGGACGATCAAGTCGTAGAACTAGCGTATATTCAGCCAGATAGAACAAGGCCCTTCAGTCGAAAGAGACCTTTACGATCTCACATTCGATAAGCAGGAGGACTCTTCTCATTAGCCCGTCATGATCATCTCGGATGAGCGTACTGACGAAATCTGGGTTATAGGCGACAAGGCCATTACCTGCACGCAACATGGAGGCCTTTGTCTAAGCCATATCTTGAGAGACATCCTCGAACCGCTGCGGGTTGCTATCACCCCTTTCAATCCCGGGTCACGTCGTACCTGTTTCGTTATCGATGCCAACAAAGGCTGTGATGACTGTTACCGGCAGGACCATTGCTGAAATCATAAGACAGAGGTGTACGGATTTTGAAGATTGTTCTGAGGACTTTGATTGAATGGCTGATCGCTCCAGCGAGCTTAAAATAGCCCGCCATTGCAGTCGATCATGTGGCCTGTCACGAAGGAGGAATCATCACATGCCAGAAAGGCAGCGACCGCAGCTTGCTCCTCAGGTCGGCCGGGGCGGCCGACTGCGGTTGGTCGAGTGATGCGTGCCTCCTGCACCATGGCTTCAGTTCCTTCCGTTGCGGTGGCTTCCTCCCCGGTGCTCAGAAGCAGTCGTGAAGATGTCCGATCGCTGATGATCGTGGTGCCGGGTGCGACACAGTTCACGCGAATGCCATGGCGGCCATTCTCGTTGGCGAGTGTGCGGGTGAGAGCCTCGATGCCGCCCTTCGATACGGCGTAGGGCACGCGATAGAGGCCGCCGTGGGTGACTGATGATCCGAAGTTCACGATCACGCCGCTCTTTTGCGCAATCATGTGCGGCAAGACCGCCTTGCAGCACCAGAGGTTGGTGAAGAGGGAGCGTTCCAGTTCGAGATGGATCTGTTCCACGGTATATTTCTCAAAAGGCTGCCACCAGATCGTGCCGCCAACCACATTTGCCAGCACATCAATGCGCCCATAGGCGTCGATGCTGCTGCGCATGAGGCGCTCGGCTTCTTCATAGGTGTTGAGATCTACAGGGACGGCCAAGGCCTCGAAGCCCGCCGACCTGATCTGCTCGGCAGTCTCATGACAGCTCTCAGGATTACGTTCGGCCACGACGACCGTTCCACCTTCCTGTGCAAAGCGACGTGCCGTCGCGCGACCAATGCCCTGGCCTCCACCTGTGACGATGCAGATCTTTCCGGCGAGGCGCCGCGCGCCCTTGGCGAGCGGATCGAGAAGGTCGGTCATGATGGCTCCTGTTGTCCCGCCTTTGCCATGGCTTAGATGGATGTGTGGCTGACGCCTGCAGTTGCTATGAAGGCTTCTGGCTTTTCCGAATGGAAGGGCTTGTCGGCCGGTAGTACGAAGGCGGCGGAGCGGACCGCGTGGGCGGATGGGTCGAGTGCCATGGGCTCGATGCCCTTTATAAGGTCGAGGGCGGTCTTGCGCAGCATGTGACGTGCCATAATGATTGCATTGTCCGTCGAGACGAGGTTCTCGCGTGTGCGGTCCTGAATCGGGCCCATGCTTTCCTGAACAGCTGCATCCTGCACGCCGATGCTCTCGATGCCGGAAAAGGAGCGCTTCGATTTCTGCGCTTCCCGATCGATCAGATAGTCATTGTCCTTGTTCGCAAGGGGGCGGAATGTGCCAGGCACATATTTCACATGGATGCCGCCGCCGGCACTCATCACCTCGTGTTCTTCGTCCGTGAGCGGACGTGTCGGGTGATAGGTCCAGCTCCAGGCGAAGCAGCTTTCATCGTCGATGGGCACCCAGGCATGTCCATTGAGCGCATTGTCACCATAGGGTGGCACCATCGTGTACCAGGGCATGATGAACTGGGTGATGCGCCAGTAAAATTGGCCGGGCTCCGCATTGCGCCGCGCGCCGATGAGGAGGCCGCCTGGGGACTGGATCACCTCGAACTTCGGGCTCGTGTCCGCCTGATAATTGGCGCCCTTGGTGTTGCGGTGCAGCTTGTCCTTATGCAAGTCGCCGCTGTGCAGGAAGCTGACATGAGAGGAATCGATTCCACCTTCCATGGCCTGCAGCCAATTGCACTCCTGTAGGCGCTTCGAGAAGAAACGATGGCTGCCGGGCAGGTTCGCCCACTCAAAACCAGGCATCGGCGGCTGCTTTTCAGGCGCGCCCATATAGGTCCAAAGCACCCCGCCCATTTCAACGAGCGGATAGGACCTGAGCTTGATCTTCTTCGCATAGCCGGATTCGACAGGCTCAGATGGAACTTGCGTGCACTGGCCAGTCACGTCGAACTTCCACCCGTGGTAGGGGCAACGTATGCCGCAATCCTCGTTGCGTCCAAACCAGAGCGATACGCCGCGATGCGCGCAGAACTCGTCGATGAGGCCAAGCTTGCCTTCACTGTCGCGGAAGGCGAGCAGACGCTCGGACAGGAGCTTGACGCGCACGGGTGAGCAGTCGTTCTCCGGCAGTTCAGAGTCCTGCAGAATAGGGATCCAGTAGCGGCGGAACAGGTCGCCCATCGGCGTGCCGGGTCCGGTCCGCGTCAACAGATCGTTCTGAGCCTGCTCCATGGTATCCTCCACATGCGTCCGGGGCCGGGTTGCAATCCAAGCTCCATTGAAACCTGATACCCCCTTGCAAAGGCCGCCGCCACCCCCGCGAAACGTCATGGGGGTGGCTTCCCGGGCCTCGGCTTTTGCCTTCCTTGCCTGATCTGCTATGGGCGGATCTGAACCTGCTGGAGCAGGCAGCCGAGGGAGGGTGAAGCCATGGCCAAGATTGTTCTGGGGATCGGGACCTCACACAGCCCACTGCTCAATAGCCCTGCAGAGGACTATGCCCGCCATGCTGAAGTGGATGCTTCTGGCCGAAAGCTCATCGACAAGAATGGGGTTGAGCGCAGTTTTGCAGAACTCGTTGCCCTTGCTGACCCTGCCATTCATGACCAATTGCGTCTCGAGGTGCTCGAAGCTCGCGCTGCTCGTTGTGACAGCAATATCAATCGGTTGGCAGAAATTATTGCGCAGGCGAAGCTTGATACGCTGATCGTTATCGGCGATGATCAGAAGGAACAGTATGACGAGGACAATCTGCCCGCTGTCCTCGTCTATTGGGGCGATACCATCGCCAATGAACTGAGCGATGTGCCTGAGACCGCGCCAGCCTTCTGGCGCAAGGCGCGCTCGCAATATCATGAGCAGGACCAGGCGCGCGCCTATCCCGTGGACTCAAAGCTCGCGCGTTATCTCATCGACAATCTGATGGATCGCGATTTCGATGTCGCCCAGTCGAAGCGTCTGGGTAAGCCGCGTGGCGAGGGCCACGCCTTTGGCTTCGTGCACAAACGCCTGATGGGTGAGCGTGTGGTGCCCATCGTGCCCGTGGCGCTCAATACCTACTATCCCCCTAACCAGCCGCGCCCGGCGCGCTGCTATGCGCTCGGGCAGGCCATCCGCGAGGCGGTCTCGACCTTTCCGGGCGAGGCGCGGGTGGGGATTCTGGCCTCGGGCGGGCTTAGCCATTTCGCGGTCGATGAGGAACTCGATCATCTCATCCTGCGCGCCATGATCGAGCATGATGGAAATGCACTAAAGCGCATTCCAACCACAAAGCTGAACTCGGGTAGTTCCGAAATCCGCAACTGGATTACGGTTGCTGGTGCAACCGAGCATCTCACAGCGAGTTGGCACGACTATGTGCCCTGTTATCGCTCTCCGGCAGGCACGGGCTGCGGCATGGGCTTCATTGCCCTGAGCTGACGTTGCGCACGCACAGGTCCAAACCAAAACGCCCGGTCGAAAGACCGGGCGTCGTCGTCATCCTGGTAGATCAGTCGCGGCGGCCGGAGGTATGGCCGCGATCACCTTCGCCGGGCGCGCCCACATCGACGCGCGCGTCAATGACATAGATGCCGCCATTGAGGACGATCTCTTCGCCCCGCTTCAGGGCGGCGCGGAACTCGGTGGCATTCAGGCACGGGCCTTCGCCGCCCAGACCCTGTGCCTTGGCGAGCGCGATGAGATCGATCGCCGGGCGGATCATCTCCTGGCCGACGAACTTGTTCTCGACCGGGCGGTTGCGCACCACGGCCATGCGCTCCTGATGGGCGACGTCGTTGTAATAGACCTGGTTGTTGGCAATCACGACGAGCAGCGGAATGCCCATGTGGGCGGCGGTCCAGAAGGCGTTGCAGCCCATGGTAAAGTCACCATCGCCGATGACCGTCATTGGGAAGCGGCCCGAGCCCTTGATGGCGAGTGCGGTGCCGATGGCGTTCGACGGGCCCGAGCCTACCCCGCCACCGCCATCGTAGCCGACATAGTCGAGCGGGTGCTTGAAGTTCACTGTGTCTGCCGGCCAGCCCAGTGCATAGCCGGCTAGCGTCACGTCTCCGCGCCGGTCGCAGAATTCGCGCACGACGAGGGCGAGATCGCGCAACCCCATCATGTGATCGGTCTGGGGCGCGCCGAGCGGCGGGAAGTTGCGGGCTGGCCACTTGGCTGCTGCCTTGTCGCTTGTACCACGCAGGCGGCGCACGGCGGCGAGCAACGGACGGGTGAGTTGGTCAGGCGTCGACATGATCTTCAGGTCAACCGGGGGCAGGCCGAAATAGTCCATGCTCCAGCCGTTGTGCAGATATTCGTCGATGGTGCAGTTGATGACCTTGGCATTGACCTCTTCGCCCTTGCCGAGGGTGAGCTCGAAATAGCCCTTCAGGTCGACCCAATCGAGGGCAAGGATCACATCCGCATCCTTCACCATCTGCGCGGTGGCGGGCGCTGGACGGAAGCGCGGTTCCATCGGATGCAGGGGATGCTCGGTGGGAAAGCCGGAGGCGAGCTTGAGATCGGTCAGGACAGCGGCGCCAAGCGACTCGGCGAGCTCGACTCGGGCATCCCAATCGGCTGTCTTGCGCGATACCCGACCAAGCAGGATCAGTGGCTTCTTGGCGTTCACCAGCAGCCTGGCTGCTTCCTCGACAGCTTCCGCAGCGGGAGCCGGCGGATTGCCGGGCTTGAAACGCTCCATATCGGGGAAGCGGATCTCGCTCGTGAGCTTGGTCTCCTGCAGGCCGACATCGAGGCAGACATAGGTGGGGCCATAGGGCTGGGTCGAGGCAACCTGCCAGCCACGCACGAGGGATTCGACGGCTGCACCAGCAGAGCGCGGTTCGTCGTCCCATTTGATGTAGTTGCGGATGATCGAGGCCTGGTCCTTGGACGTGTGGATCCAGTCGATCCAGGGACGGCGTTCCTCCGCATCGCCCGGGCCGGTCGCGCCGAGGATGAGGACGGGGTTGCGCGCGCACCAGGCATTGAAGATAGCCATGGTGGCATGCATCAGGCCGACGTTTGAATGCAGAGCGACAGCCATCGGCTTTTCGGTGACCTTCGCATAGCCCTGCGCGATGCCCACTGCATGTTCCTCATGCAAGCAGACCATCATCTGCGGATCGCGATTGCCGAGGTAGTTGACCATGCTGTCATGCAGGCCGCGATAGCTCGCGCCTGGTGTCAGGGCGATATATTTCACGTCGATGCGGCGCAGGGTCTCGGCCATGGCGTCGGAAGCCCAGCTCAGCTCAGCGTTGGATGGCTTGATCAGCGGGTCCTTGCCGTCGAAACGGGCAGTTGCGAGCGCGACCTCGCCCGATCCAGCCTTCTTGTCCGTGCCCGTCATCGAAAACCTCCCCGTTTGCTGCGCCTTTGACGCTCGGGGGGGACCTATACACCGAGGGGGCGAAAAGGTGAAACCGGCTCGAGGTTGACCCGCCATGCCGGCGGGCCCTACTTTCGCGCAGGCCGCGCGAGCGGAAAGAGCTGTTGCGAGATTCAATGGAGGAAACGATTCATGGCGCGTCTGCCGCTGACCATTGCCACCTGCCGTTATGACCGCACTGAAGCGCTGCGCAGCGGCGATGTTCAGGTGGAGGGCGTTGACCTCAATGTGCTGACGCTTGGCAGTGGCCGCGAGATTTTTGACCGCATGGTCGGCGGGCATGAGTTCGAGGCCTCGGAACTTTCGATCTCCGAATATGTCAGCATGATGGGTGCCGGCAATTGCCCCTTCATTGCCATTCCGGTCTTCATCTCGCGCGTGTTCCGCCATGGCTTCGTGTTCTACAACGAGCATTCCGGCATTCGCACGCCGAAGGATCTCGAGGGCAAGCGGATTGGCGTGCCGCTTTATACGCAGAGTGCAGCGCTCTGGGTGCGGGGTCACCTGACCTCGCAATATGGCGTCAATCTCGACAGGGTGCAGTGGGTGCAGGGGTCCGTTGATGTGGCGGGCACCCATGGCAAGCCTTCGGCGCCGCCCCTCCTCAAGCCTGTTGCGATCGAGCAGAACGAGCGTCCCTATTCGCTGGATGAACTACTGGCTCGGGGTGAGATCGATGCGCTGATCGGGTCGCGCAAACCTGCGTCTCTGGGCAAGGGCGTGGTGAAGCGCATGTTCCCGAATTTCCGCGAGGTGGAGCGGGAGTTTTACCTCCGGACAAAGATCTTCCCGATCATGCATGTCATCGTCCTGCGGCGGGACATGCACGAGCGCTATCCCTGGCTTGCCAACAGCCTCTATCGAGGTTTCGTGGCAGCCAAGGAATGGACGATGAAGCGGCTGCGCTATCCGGGCTCTCTCTCGACCCTGCTGCCATGGCAAATCCCAGACGTCGAGGAGCTCGACGAAGTGTTCGGTGGGGATGCCTTCCCCTATGGCATCGAGCCCAATCGGCCCACGCTGGAAGCCCTGTTGCAGCACATGGTCGAGCAGAATTTCATCAAGGAGGCCATGCCGCTGGAAAGCCTCTTCGCGCCGCTGCCGGGAGCCATGGGCCATTGAGGAATTCGCCGTGATCAGATTCGTGCTGACAGCCCTGTTTCTCACAGTGGGGACGATTGCCGGACAGGCGCAATCCGTCGAAAGCTTCTATGCCGGCAAGCAGCTCACGCTGATCACGAGCTTTGCGCCCGGCGGCCTCAACGATATCGCCGGGCGTCTGGTGTCGCGGCACCTGCGACGCTTCATTCCGGGTCAGCCGGGCATCGTCGTGCAGAATATGCCGGGAGCAGGCGGCCTCGTGGCGGCGAACTATCTGTTCAATGTCGCTAATGCGGATGGAACGGTCATCGGCCAGCTGGACCGCAGCGTGGCGCAGAGTGGGTTGCGCGGCGCGCCGAACGTGAAGTTCGATCCGCTCAGGTTCACGTGGCTCGGCTCCCTGTCTACCTATGGCAGCGAGGCCTATGTCCTGTGGGTCAACAAGGCTCATCCTGCGCAGACTGTTGCGGATCTTGGCAAGCCGGGCATGCGCACGCGCCTTGGTGCGGTGACTGGTGGCACCAACAGCCTCATCTCGCTCGTCGCGAAGAATGTGCTTGGCCTCAATGTCGAGGTGATCTCCGGCTACGCTGGAGGCGCGGCAATCTGGTTGGGAATGTTGAATGGGGAGCTCGACGGCCAGATCATCGGCATCACATCGGTGAAGGCTGAGCATCCGGAGCTGTGGCGCGATCAGGCCTTGAGGGGTCTCGTGCAGTTTGGTCGTGCGGATCGTCTTGCCTCTATTGCTCAGATCCCGACGGGGCGCGAGTTGGCGAAAAATGATTCTGACCGTGCGCTGGTGGAATTCGCGGAACTTCCCTTCCTGACGTCGCTGCCCTTCGTTGCGCCACCCAATGTGCCTGCAGATCGTGCCGGTGCCCTGCAGGCTGCCTTTGTGAAGATGGCAGCTGACCCCGAATTTCTCGCAGAAGCGGAAAAGCTGAATGTGGAACTCAGCCCGGCGAGCGGTGAGAATATTCTCACCGTGCTTCGGAAGTCAGCGGGCGTACCGAAAGAGGTGATCGCCCGCTACAACAGCATTGTTGACGCCAAATAGATCAGGCGGTGCGGCTGGGGAGCGCGCGGCGTGACAGCATGGTGCAGAGCGCCAGTGTCGAGAAGCCTGCCGAGGCCCAGAAGACCGCCTGGGGATGACCGAAATCGAGTAACCAGCCATAAAGCGCCGGCCCGATGACCTGGCCGCCGCTGTAGCCGGTCGTCACGAAGGCGAAGAGGGTGCCGGGACTGATGTCCTTGGCCGCATGGCGCACGGTGACATCGCGTGATGAATTGACAAGGCCGCGCAGCCCGCCCGCTATTCCAAACAGGCCGATGACGAGCCAGAAGGGCAGGATGCCCAGGCCGCAGAGGACGACCAGGATCCCTGAAACGGCGAAGCAGGTTGCCAGCACGAAGTCATGATTCTCGACCTTGTCAGCCAGCCAGCCGCCGGGCAGGACCATCAGGAAAGTGAGCAGCTGATAGGCCGTGAGGGCCGTCGCCGTTGCGGCGACCGGCAGGTGATAGACGTCCTTGAAAGCTGTGACCGAGAAATAGACGACGCCCGAATTGGCGCCCGACGAGAGCACGTAGAAGAAGAACAGGGACATCACGGCGGGATTTGTAATGAGCTTCTTCCAGCTATCCTGCTTGCGTGCCTTGGCCTTGCCACTCTGCCCGAGGGTTCCCGACAGGGCCAGCATGACCAGTGACAACAGGATGCCAATGCCACCCACGGCCATCATGGCCACCCGCCAATTGGCCAGGGCCTCGACCGCCACCATCACGGGTGGGGCAAAGAGAAAGCCGAGATTGCCCCCCAGGGTATGCACCGAAAGGGCACGGCCAAGGCGGCGTTCACCGATCTGCCCGGTCAGGATCGCATAGTCTGCGGGGTGGAAGACGCTGGATCCCGCCCCGGCGAGCAGCATCAGAAGCACCAACTGCCAGTAAGTCGTGACGAAGCCTATGAGGCCAATTGCAAGGGCATTCACGAAAAGGCCGCCAATGAGGACCGTGCGGCCCCCGAGGCGATTGACCAGGAAGCCCACCGGCGTCTGGAGAAAGCCCATGGTCACGGAAAAGGCCGTCAAGGTGAGGCCCAGTTCTACATAGCTCACGCCAAGTTCGCGACCGACCGCCGGAAACAGGGGTGGCAGGGCCAGCATATAGAGATGACTGAGGAGATGGGCGAACGAAACGATGCCCGTGACATGATATTCCCGTCGCAAAATGCTTCCCGTCGCCGTCAGGACAGGGGCGTTCGTGGCAACAGGTGTGTCGGTCAACTCAGGAGCTCCGATGATATGTGGTGCGGTTTTAGCCTGGCGCTCGACCAAGCCCCGGGTCATGTGGCGTACGGCAGTTGCCGGGCAGCGGATTTGTGGGTCACTCAAGAACATTCAGGATAGTCGGTTCGGCCTTTCAGGCATAGCAATTGGCATAAGTCTTCAGGAATCAGCTCTCCTTGAGCAATGCACGTCGCTTGATAACCTTTCCCAGACATCTGCAAGCTTTGTGCTAGCCCCTTGATCCTGCGGCCAGCAACCTGCACTTTGGCATCGATCGCGCAAAGACGCCAAGCTCGGGAGGACGCCATGCTCAATCGTCGTGATGTATTGCTCAGTGGACTGGCCGCTACCGGATCTGGTCTTGCCGCATCAGGCGACGTGTTTGCTCAGTCTGGTGATTATCCTACTGAAGTGGTGCATGCGATCTGCCCTTTCGCGCCGGGTTCGGGCGCCGATGTGAAGGTGCGCTTCTATCTCAATTCTCTCGCCAGGAAGCTGAATAAGACCATGGTGGTCGACAATCGCGCGGGCGCGCAGGGATTGATCGCGACCGAACAGGCGGCACGCGCCAAGCCTGATGGGTACACATTGTTCATTGCGCCGGGCAGCTCCGTTCTGGCTGCGGCTCCATCGCTCTATAAGTCCCTGCGCTTCGATCCGATGAAGGATTTCGAGCACATTACCACCCTGAGTTCATCTGCCTTCGTCCTGTGCGTGGCGGGTTCAAGCCCATTCCACAGCCTCAGCGATCTGACGGCTTATCTCCGGAAGCAGGGCAGCAAGGCATCTTATGGTTCAATCGCGCCATCAGGGCTGGTCCCCAGCGAGATTTATAAATCCAAGTATGGGCTCGAGACCGTCGAGGTGAAATACAAGGAGCAGAGCGCGATGTTCATCGATCTGTTCAGCAATGTGATCTCCTTCATGTTCATCGATTATATCCCGGCGATGGGGCAAATCCAGTCGGGACAGGTGAGGGCGCTGTCGCTGGCCTGCGCCGAGCCACTGGCCGCCATTCCCGGCGTGCCAGGCGCACGCGAGGCCGGAATCCCGGATTGCGACGTGCGCAGCTGGTGGTCGGTTCATGTGCCGGCAAAGACGCCCAGACCCATATGCGACAAGCTCGAACTCTGGTTCAACGAAATTGCTGTCGCTCCGGAGACACGCAAGTTCTCGCTTGAGAATGGGGCTGACCCGCTGCCGGGGACGTCGGCCTCCTTGAGGCAGTTGCTCGCCAAGGAAATCAAGGATTGGGAAGGCTATGCAAAGCTCGCACATATCGAGCCCAGCTGACTTGGTCTCTGTCTCCTGTCCCATTCACCGGGCGGTGCCGATCCGATATGATGGTGCCAGTTGAAGAAAATCGGGGGTTGAAACGGAATGAGCGGCAGACGCATGAATCTGGGGCTTTTCATCAGGCCCTGCGGGCACAATATTGCGTCCTGGCGCCATCCGAATGCAGCAGCTGATGCCGGCGTGAATTTTCAGCACTTCGTTGAAATGGCACAGACCGCCGAGCGTGGCCTGTTCGACATGCTGTTTTCCGCCGACACGCTCTCCTCATGGACAACCGCCGAATCAGCCATCGACAAGGTTCATTATGTGGCCTGGATGGAGCCCTACACCCTGCTCTCGGCGCTCTCCGCCTATACGAAGAACATTGGCCTTGTCTGCACCGCCTCGACGAGTTTTGAGCAGCCCTACACCGTGGCGCGCCGGTTCGCGACGCTTGACCTCATCACCGGCGGGCGCTCGGGCTGGAATGTGGTGACCTCAGGTAATGAGACCGAGGCCCTGAATTTCGGCCAGGAAGATCATTTGCCAAAAGTGCAGCGTTATCGGCGCGCGCGTGAATTTGTCGAAGTGGTGCGTGCCCTTTGGGACTCATGGGACGAAGATGCATTCCCGCGGAACAAGGCCACTGGCGTTTTCTCCGATCGATCGAAGATGCATGTGCTCAATCACCATGGAGAGTTCTACCACGTGCGCGGCCCGCTCAATGTTGCGCGTTCCCCGCAGGGCCAGCCTGTCATCGTGCAGGCGGGAGCATCCGATGACGGGCGGCAGCTTGCGGCCGAAACCGCGGAAGTTGTCTTCACGGCGCATCATGTGATCGATACGGCGCGGGAGTTTTATGCAGATGTGAAGGGCCGCATGGACAAGGCGGGTCGCGACCGCTCTCACCTGAAGATTCTTCCGGGACTTTCAGTCACCGTGGCACCGACCAAGGAAGAAGCAGACAAAAAATTCAAAACCCTGCAGGAGTTGCTGCATCCAGAACTCGGCGTGGCGCTGTTGTCCCGTCGCATCGGCTTTGATCTTACCGGATACCCTCTCGACGAGCCCCTACCGGATTTGCCGGAGAACAGTGTGGTGTCGAGCCGCTCGGAGATGATCAAGGGCTGGGCTGAAGGGGGGCGTCCGACCCTGCGCCAGCTCTATACGAAGTTTGCTGCGGCGCGCGGTCATTTCTCCCTTGTCGGTACGCCTGCGCAGGTGGTCGATGCGATGGAAGAATGGTTCACGACGGGCGCCTGCGATGGCTTCAACGTGTTGCCGCAATATTATCCTGATGGTCTCACGGACTTTGTCGATCTCGTGGTGCCGGAACTGCAGCGGCGCGGCCTTTTCCGCACGGCCTACGAAGGCCCGACCCTGCGTGACGTGCTGGGGTTGCCAAAGCCCGAAAGCAGGTATGCCTAACGGCACCGCGGATGTCTCCGTCCGCATGCGCACGAGGTCGTGCGCGGTCCAAATAAAAAGGCCGCCCACCGGGCGGCCTTTCTGTTTCAGCGCAAGCTGAAAAATTACATCACGTTGCCAACCGCATCGCCTGCGGCGGCATCGACATAGAAGGCATCTTCCATGCGGCTCTTGACGCCTTCCTCGGCGAGGCGGCGTCCGAATTCCTGGCGCAGGTGCGGATCTTCATCGCAATAGGGGATCGCGCTGCCGCCCTTCTTCAGGTCGATCGCGCCGTAATCCATGATCGCTTCGCCGGGCAGGCCGGCCTTGCGCGAGCGCTGGTTGTTCGGCCCGTGCCATGCCGAGACGCGCAGCGGCTCGGTGCCAATGCCGAAGTGCTGGTGGAACCAGTCGCCGGACATGGGCGCAGCGGAGACGAGACCGCCGTACTCATAATTCTGCTGCTTGACGAGATGGCCCTTGCCTTCCGACCAGGGATTCATGCCGAGTTCTGCAGGCCAAGTGTAGGTGTAACCTTTGCCCTTGAGGCAGAGCAGCACCGCTGCCGAGGCGTGCTTGTGCGCCTTGGAGTAGCGGCCGGTCTCATGCTGGCCGATCCACAGATAGAAGCGGTTGCCACCCATCCACGGCTCGACGCGGCGGTAGCCGGGTGAGCGACGGTTGTCGAGTGGCAGCTCGCAGTTGACGAGGTCGGGCACAAAGTTTGTGCGGCGCATGGCAAGGCCGCGCACCGGATCGGGCTCGATGTCCTCGACAGACTTGAAGTAGTCGTCCTGGCCCGAATAGCGGTCGGTGAACTCGAAGGGGTTCTCGAAGATGAACTTCGGATTGTCGACGAGGTTAAACATGTTCGGTGCCGTGGTGCCGCAATAGATCAGCGCCGGCGAGTTCGTCGCATTGACGATGCGATGATAGGCATTCAGCGGAATCGTGAAGAGCGAGCCCTTCTGCCACTCGAAGGTCTGCGGCTTCTGGCCTTCGCTCCAGACTTCAGTCGAGCCGCGTCCTTCGACGACGAAGCAGACCTTCTCATACAAGTGGCGCTCGACATTGAGCGCGCCACCGGCGGGAACTTCCACCACATAGCTGCCCCACAGGCCTTCGGTGCCATAGAGCTGGATATAAGAGCCGCGGCCGCCGAGGCGCTTCCAGGGCGCAAGCGGCAGGTCCAGGACCGTACGCACGCCGATGTCGCGATAGCAGGGGATGCCTTCAGACTCGATGAAACGATCATAAGGCATGGCCGGGCGCTTGAACTTGCCGAAGCCAGCGCTCTGACCTGCGGTAGGCTCGTGCCAGTGGGATGGTGCGTCATGCGGCATGGTGGTCCTCGCTCCTGTTGTCGTTTCGGGTCGCTGATAGGGTTCCGGCCGGCCGGCCCGTTGGTGCCTGGCCCCTCAACCCGTTCAGTGGGGAGGGCCGGTCCTGGGTCCGGCGGCCGAGGCTCAATCGGCTGCGCGCGTCCCGCATAGCACCGGTTTCGGCGGCTGGCCACCCCGCAGCCCGCAATCCGGGCGGATCGTGGGATTGCTGACCCCTCTCAGGCGATCAAATATTTGATGACCCCGCTCAGATAAATCAGCGTGATCACGATCTGGACGATCAGCAGCGACCACTTTTTCCAGAGGTACGCCACCGAGAGCCAGCCAAGATTGCCAAACAGGCCGACTACGACGTTGAGGGGATAGACATTGAATGAGGTGAGGGCGACGGAGGCGATCAGGACTGCGGTGGCCGTCCATTCCAGCCAGAATTCGAGCGGCTTCTCAGTCAGGCTTTTCAAGACAGGCAAGGGGTACTCGCGGGTTTGGAGGGAAGGCCTGTAGAGCATCGTGCGGTGTCGATCGCAACCGGCTTGTCGATCTGTCGCTATTCCGACATGCTCATCGGGTTAGCTGATGACTGTTTCAGGATGGAGGTGTCGTCATGATGGCAGGACCGGGAGCATTCGTCTGGTACGAACTGATGACCTCCGATGTGGATGCTGCGATCGCATTCTACGGGACCGTCGTCGGCTGGAAGGTGATCGATTCAAATCATCCTGGTTATTCCATTCTGGGTCTTGGTGAGCGGCCGCTTGTCGGCATGATGACGCTGCGCGGCGAACAGGTTGCCGCGGGCGCCCGCCCTTTCTGGGGCGGCTATATTGGCGTTGACGACGTCGATGCCGCGACTGCCAAGGCTGTTTCACTCGGCGCCCGGCTGCATGTCGGGCCAACAGATATTCCCCACGTCGGCCGTTTCAGCGTCGTCAATGATCCTGATGGTGCCCTCTTGACGCTCTTCCGTGGGATGGGCGGCGCGGTTGAACTCGCCACGGGGACGGGTGCAGTTGGCTGGCATGAGCTGGCCACGTCAGACTGGACGAAGGTCTTTGGCTTTTACGAGGCCATGTTTGGCTGGACGAAGGGCGATTCCATTGGCATGGGCGAGGAGGGCGTCTATCAGCTCTTTGCCCATCAGGGCGAGGTCATAGGCGGTATGTTCAATCGACCGGCGCAGATCCCGGTTTCCAATTGGCTTTTCTATATCAACGTCGACGAGATCGGGGCGGCTGTCGAGCGGGTCAAGACCGGTGGTGGTCAGATCCTGAATGGTCCCCTGCAGGTTCCCACAGGCTCCTGGATCGTCCAGTGTCTTGATGCTCAGGGTGCGGCTTTCGCCATGGTCGGTCCGACGGAATAAGGTCGCGAAATGGCAGGGTTCGGGGCATGCGCTGGGGGCTCATGAGCTGCTATGTATATTGCGCAGTCCTTTGATCCGCTGGCCTGCTCTTCCGAACGGACCTTCACCTGAGGTTCCGTTCGACAAAATTGAAAGCTGAACCCTTAAGCTGCCAGCTTCTCCTTTTGAAGTTGGCAGTCAAACCTGAGCGACGTGATGCTATCAGATTTTCCCTCCATTCTTGTCGCCCTTTGCGAGGCGTACCTCATGGTGGGCCTCGTCGTGGCGGTCCTGTTTCTTGTCTGGGGAATTGAGGCAGTCGATGCGGGAACTCATGGCTCCTATGCATTTCGGGTCCTTCTGGTTCCTGGCCTCATTTTATTGTGGCCATTGGTCATCCTGCGGTGGGCGCAATTGATGCAACCCCTGGAACCGAGGAGTGTTCGAACACACATGCAACGCCATGTGACGACCTGGATCGTGCTCACGTTGCTCATTCCGTTTATTCTGGTCGCAGCTGCAATCGAACGGCGGGCACCCTTGCCAAATCCCTCCAGTGAACGACTTTCAGCCGATCGGGTGCAACCTTGAGTGCCGGCTACGTTCCCGTCTCCTGGTCGCGCTCCAAGCTCGTCTATGATGGTGTTCTTGTCCTCGCCGTTGCCTTGTTTCTCGTCGGCTATGAGAAGATGGCAGCGCGGGCCGGTCTGGCAACAACGCCAATTGATGAGGGGTCTCTGGTCATCCGGGTCTTTGGCGCCTGCGCCTTTGTCCTGATCACCTGTGCTCTGGCGATTGGGCCACTGGCCCGTCTGGACCAGCGCTTTCTGCCGCTCCTCTATAATCGTCGCCATCTCGGTGTCGTCACCTTTGCCGTCGCGGCGGCCCATGCCTGGGCGACGCTGGACTGGTATTTCGCTTTCAGTCCGCTTGACCCTTGGCGGGCTATGCTGGCCTCCGATACGGGATTCGGCGTGCCCCACGCGCTGCCTTATATTCCGTTCGGTATAGCCGGCCTGCTGGTCTTGGGACTGCTGGCGGCGACAAGCCATGATTTCTGGCTGAAGTTTCTCGGCCCGGGTTTCTGGAAGACCCTGCATGTAGCCATCTATGCCGCCTATACCTGCATTCTGATACATCTGGCCTTTGGAGCACTCCAGAGCGCGCAGGGATTGGCCTTGCCTCTCCTGGTCATGGCGAGCGCCATCGGCCTCGTCGGGCTTCATCTGGCGGCTGGACTGAAGGACTGGCGTGGACGCAAAGTTTCAGGTCGGCAGGCAGATGCGGAGTCATGGATCCTTGTTGGTGCCGTCTCTGATATCGCCGACGGGCGTGCGCTTATCGTGCAGCCTGAAGAGGGCGAGGCAATAGCTGTCTTCAATGACGGCGGGACGTTCTCTGCCGTGCGCAATCGTTGCGCTCACCAGAATGGCCCCCTGGGTGAGGGGCGCGTGATCAATGGCTGCATTGTCTGCCCCTGGCATGGCTATGAATACCGTCTGAGCGATGGTTGCTCACCACCACCCTTCACTGAGAAAGTGGAGACCTACTCTCTGCGTTTGTCTGACGGCCTGTTGCAGGTGAAGACAATTCCCAATCCGCTTGGACATCCTGCGACGCCAGTTTCAATCGACAAGGGGACGCCATGAGCCTCCACGCCTCGGACGAGCCTTTCTTTATCGGTTGGAGCGGGAAGCTTCCGGGCAGCCTTGGCAGGTTCTACCTTGTGGTGGGCCTGCTGTTCGTTTCCTTATTCGCCCTGCTCGGGCTTGCCTTGGGAAGTCAGGTCGACAATCCGGCACAGAATCTGTTTGCCGGCCTCTCGTCGAGTCCACAGGCCAAGCCGCTTGGCTGGCAAGGGGACCAGCATTTTGAAGGCGCTCTGACCATGCGGCCTTATCCGTTGCTGCACGTGGCGCCATCCGATGAAAGTGGGCCACAGCGTACGCTTTTGCTTTCGGGATATGGCAAGCGCGGCCCTGAGATCGTGGGGTCACCCACCCGGGTCTCGGCAATGGGCGGGCTTCTCAAGCGCGGCGACATCGACATGCTTGTCATGGATGATCCGCCAACCGAGCTTGCCCGCGAAATAAAGGCCCCGGTTGCTCAACCGATGGGTCACTGGAAGGCCGTTGGCGAAATCTGCGATGGCAAATGTTACCCTGGGGGTATGACGCCAGGAGGAGGGCTGTCTCATCGCGCCTGTGCTGTGGTCTGCCTGATCGGTGAGGTTCCGGCGATCTTCGTCGTGGCGGAGCCTGTGGCAGGTAGTTCTTTCCTGCTGCTGGCCGGCCCGGATGGCGGGGCTATGCCCAATGAGTTGCGGCCCTATGCTGCAAAGCCGCTTGAGCTTGAAGGCGAGGTGGAGCGTCTGGGATCGATCCTCATTTTCCGCGTCGATCCAAGAAAGGCACGACTCCTGTGAGTGCGCTCCTCAAGCAGCCGCTGGGAAAAGTCCTGACCATTGCGGTCCTAGCGCTTGGATATGGGCTCTGGATCTTCTCGGACACGGTCGAGAATTGGGTCGGCATGCCAATGCTCTTGCCGCTGATCCGCCTTGGCGTCATCGTCGCGGGTCTTTCTGCGGCAGAATTGATCTATCAAGCCATGTCCCATTGGCTTTCCTCGCGAAACACTTCGGATAATAGCAAAGGAATTTGAGCATGACGCAAGATGTTGTCATCGTAACCGGCGCCGCTGGGAATCTCGGACGTGCCGTGCTTGCCCGTCTGGCGGCTGACCACTATCGAATTGTTGCCGTCGATCGCGAGACTCTGTCGCTTGAGGCGGCCCTTTCTGCCGTCGCGGGCGAAGACCATTTGCCGATGGCCGGGGTCGATCTCATGGATTCGTCGGCCTGTGATGCCATGGTGCAGACCGTATTGTCCCGCTATGGCCGCATCGACGGCGTCGTGCATACGGTTGGTGGTTTTGCGATGGCGCCAATCGCTGATGCCAACCCTGGCCTCTTCGAGAGCATGTTCAAGCTGAATGCTCTGACGACCGTCAATATATTCCGCGCGGTTGCGCAGCCCATGCGCGATGCTGCACGTGGAAGCCTGATCGCGATGGGTGCTGCTCCGGGCTTGAAAGCCAGCGCAGACATGGCGGCCTATGCTGCGTCCAAAGCGGCCGTCCATCGGATCGTGGAGGCCTTCGCAGATGAGCTGAAAATGCATGGCGTGCGAGCCAATGCAATCCTCCCGAGCATCATCGACACGCCACAAAATCGTGCCGCCATGCCTGATGCTGACCATGCCTCTTGGGTCGCTCCGGATACGCTGGCACGGACGATCGCGTTTCTCCTTTCCGACGGTGCACGTGATATTACCGGCACCTTGCTACCCGTTTCGGGTCGCGTCTGACTCGAGGCGGGCCAGTACACTGTCCATTTGGACCGTGTCTGCCGTGACCTCGCCTTGAGACCATCCAGGGCAGTGGAAAATGCTGCCTCCGCCCTGATTTATTGTTTAAGCGCCTTCAGTCGTTCGATCACTTTCGGGGGGCTTTTATAGACCCGGTCGATGATCGCCTGAACCTCTTCCGCCGTCTGGGGAGAATCGACCTGCAGGCCAGCCTGTCGTGCATCTGCAAGGAAGGCCGGATCTGCAAATGTGTCCCGCATGGCTTTCTTGATGGCGGTAGCGCGGTCAGCAGGGACGCCAGGTGGCAGGATATAGGGGCGGCCAATATCGGTGAGCGCAAATGCTGCCTGAGCCAGCAGCCTGTCATCGAGATCCTTCACATAGTCCATCATGGATGGGACCTTGGGAAACTCCGGTCGGGTCTTGGTGCCAAACTGGACCATCAGCTTGATGGTCCCGTCCTTCACCCACTGTGGCTTGAAGGCTGTGAGGCTCGAATAAAAGATGCTTGGATAGCCGTTGACCTCACCCTGCTCCATGGCGAGGAGGGCCTCGTTCTGGCCCGGATAGCCGGAGATCATCTTCAGCTTTGCTTTCAAGACTTCAATCTGCAGGCGCGCAAAGAAAGCTGGCGAGGATGAGGGACCTGAGGTGGCGACGGTCACTTCCTTCTCGCGAAGATCTTCGATGGAGTTCACAGGCGTCGAATTCCAAAGCGCGAGAAAGCCCGTCTCAGGATCCGATGAGCCGAGGTAGGTAAATTTCGTTGCGTCATAACGCACACCTTCAGTTCCGAAAACCTGTTCGAGCGGGCCGATATTGAGCAGGGCTCCTATGACAGTTCCATCCTTCTCCGCGAGATTATAGAGCCAGTTGGTGCCGACGATGCCGCCGCCACCCGGCATGTTCCGGACAGTCGCGCTTGGCTTGCCAGGGATATGATTTCCGATGTGCTTGGACAGGACGCGCGCAAGAATGTCATAGGCGCCACCACTCGATGTAGCGACGACGATGGAAATCGTGCGGCCCCGGTAAAAATCCTCAACGGCGTCGGCCCTGGCACACAGGCTGGAACCAGAAACGGCAAGTGCGCTGAGAAGGCAGCGGAGCGCATTCATGGCGAACCTCAGAGCTTCTTGACCACATCAGCAAATTTCACGCGAACGCGGTCGATCAGCTCTCGCGGAGCGCTCGCCACTTCTGGAAACTCACTCAAGCGTTCAAAAGGTCGGCAAGCATCGATCAATGCGCGCGATGACATATTGCTCTTGGACGACATGGGATCGAGTGGTCCTGTCCACATGCGGCGAATGAAGTCGATGTCCTCGATCGGATCGCATCGGGTCGACATGGCCCAGATCACATCGAACATGTCGGTTGGATCGACGTCCTCATCAACGACGATGGTGAAGCGCCCCACATAGGCGCCTGACTGGCAGCCTGCGGCCACAAGCAGCGCCTGCTTGGCATGGCCCGCATAGGCCTGCTTGAGCGAAATGACATTGAAAAGCCGTGCGACACCAGCTTCGTGACACCAAACGCCCTTGATACCGGAGATTCCGGCGCGTTCCATTTCGTCCCAGATCATGCCGGCCTTGACGATGCACTTGCCAAAGGACACGTCGGTCGGCGGGCGCATGGGGCAGGCAATGCCCATGATCGGATCGTTACGATAGTAGACTCGCTCCACGTGAACGACAGGCTGCTCGCTCGGTGCGCTGGCATAGTAGCCCGTGAATTCACCGAAAGGTCCTTCCATGCGCAGGTCATCGGGATACATGGTTCCCTCGATGACGATTTCCGCGTGGGCAGGAATGGGCAAGCCATGAACCTCCGACGGAATCACCTCGAAGGGCTCGCCGCGGTGGCCGCCTGCATAGTCGATCTCTGAGACCCCATAGCGGACCTCATGATTGGCGGCGAGGAAGAGCAGGGGATCCTGCCCGCAGCAGATCAGCACCGGGCAAGGCTTGCCGGCCTTGAAATACTTGTCGCGAATCTGGCGACCCTGCTTGCCGGGAGAAATCCAGATGCCCACGGTCCTTGCATCATGCACCTGCACACGATAGGTGGCGGCATTGATCCAGCCACCTTCAGGATCGCGCATGATGACAAGATCGTCGGTGCCGATATAGCGCCCACCATCCTTCTCGTGCAGGCGCGGCACCGGGAACTTGAAAAGATCGATGTCATCGCCGCGCATGACGTTCTCAAGCACGGGTCCTTTCTGAACGGTCACAGGCGGGATTGGCTTGTGCACCTTCATGCGGTCGCGATAGGCCAGCACGACATCGATGGCTGACTTCGGTTCGGCAAAGCCCAGCGTCAGGGCTAGCCGCTTGGATGAATTCGAGAGTCCCGAGATTGCCCGATAGTTGCTCGGATAACCCTGAATGTTTTCAAAAAAGACCGCCGGCGGTTCAGCGCGTGCGTGGTTTACGATCTCCGCAAGGGCTCCCATCTCCAGATCCCAGTCGGCGCCGGATGCACGCAGGATCTCGCCTTCGCGCTCGGCGCGGTCAATGAATTCCCGCAGGTCGCGATGGGGACCGTTGTACTTTCCGTACCAGGGGCGGGTGATGTCGTCATATTTGCGGTCGTCAGCCATATCCAAGGTCCTTCCGGGGCATTGGCCCCTGCGATGTGTCAGCGCTTCGGATCATTGCCGAGGTCGAGGACCCGCTTGGCAATGATGTTGCGCTGGATTTCAGAGGTGCCACCATAGATCGTCTGGCGACGCGCCTGCAGGTAGGATGTTCCGACAGCGACGCTTCTGTCGCCGATCAGCATGGGTTCAAGACCTGCACCAAGACTGCCCGAGGCTTCGACAAGGATGTCGGCGAGCGTCTGGGCGAGCTCTGCATTGACGAGCTTCATGGCTGATGAGGCGGTGCCAGGTGTGCCGCCGGCCTTCACGTGGTCGAGCATGCGGGCAAAGGCGGCCTGAAAGGCGAGCACGTCAATTTCCGCATCGGCAAGGCGTTCGCGAAAGGCGGCATCCTCGCTAGCGCCGGTCGCTTCAGCCACGCGCCTCACACGGTCCAGAAGGACGATAACCTTCTGGGGTGAGCCGCTGGTGATGCGCTCGGTCTCGAGCACCGCATTGGCGAGCTTCCAGCCTTCATTGAGCTTACCAACGACATTTTCGGCCGGCACTTCCACATTGTCGAAGAAGACTTCGGCGAATTCATCCTCTCCGGAAATGGTGCGGATGGGTCTCACGGTGATGCCTTTCGACATCATGTCGATCAGGATCATGCTGATGCCGTTGCGACGGTCTGCTGCCTCAGGGTCCGTGCGCACCAGTGCAAACATCCAATGTGCATGATGGGCGCCTGTCGTCCAGATTTTCTGTCCGTTGACAATGAGCCTGTCACCTTCAACACGTGCGGTTGTGCGAAGAGAGGCGAGATCGGAGCCCGAATTTGGCTCTGAATAGCCCTGGCACCAGAGCCGCTCAGCGGTGAGCATAGGTGGCAGGTGTTTCGCTTTCTGCTCTGGCGTGCCGAATCGGATGATGATCGGGCCGATGTGATAAATGGCCTGACTGGAGAGCTCGGGTGCTCCCTTGCGAGCCATTTCCTCAAACAGGACGAGCCTCTCCTCGACGGAGGCCTCCATTCCGCCATGCGCCTTTGGCCAGTTGGGTGCAATCCAGCCACGGTCGTTGAGCTTGCGATGCCACCAGATCGCGTCCTCAACTCTGGGTCGTGTGGGCAGGTCGCAAAGCCGGGCCGGCAGTTCCTGATCGAGGAATCTGCGCACCTGCCTGCGGAAGGCAGCATCGCTCTCGGTGTCGGAGCGAAAGAGTTCGAAGAGATTGGCTGCGCCCGGCTCCCAGGTCGAATCAGCAAAGCGGCGTCGATGAGACTGCGGCGTACGATAGAGGCGGGTGAGGGAGAGCAGGCGCTTGACGAAGAGACCCACGTCGCATTCTTCGGTGAAGCCCATGGCACCATGCATCTGCACGGCCCATTTGCCGATGCGCTCGGCCATGAATCCGGCGCGGGCGCGGGCTGCTGCGATAAGCTCCAGCGTGCCAGGGCGTCCGGCGTCCGTGATGCGGGCGGCCTCCATCACGAGGGCCTTGGTCAATTCGATGTCGCAGAAGACATCGACGGCACGATGCTGGAGCGCCTGGAAGGCGCCAAGTGACCGGCCGAACTGCCGGCGCGTGCGCATATAGGCAAGCGTGCGCTCGAAGAGTTCGTGTGCACAGCCGACTGTTTCCGCCGCGAGCGCGATCTGTAGTGGATGACGGAGTGCATCGAGCAAGCCTTCGCCCGCGGAGCCACTTGCCAGCACATGGCCTCGGTCGATGTGGACATCTTCGAATTTGATTGTGGCGATGCGGGTGCCATCGACCATGGTTTGTGCGTCGAGCGCGAGGCCTTGCGCGGCGCGCGGCACATAAACGAGCGTAAGACCTTCAGGACCCTTGGCGTCAACGATGAAGCCTTCAGCCAGTTCTCCGTCCGGAATGACATGCTTCGAGCCGTTAAGTCGCAGCGCCTCGCCATGCTTCTCGATCTTGCTGCCATGGCCGGGCGACGGCCTCAGGCCGGCGCTTTGCAATGCCGGGAGAACGAACGCACGACCTTCGAGCAATCGTTCGAGCAGGGGTTCAAGTGATGGAGTGACAAGGCATCGTGCTGCTGCGGCAAGCGGCACGAAGCCCGGCAGCAGCTTGTGCCCGAAGGCCTCAGAGACATGGCATAGTTCGTAGGTCGAGAGCCCGGAGCCGCCCTGATCTTCAAGTACACGAAGCCCAGTCCACCCACCGCGTGCGAGTTCAAGCAGCCATTTTGCATGCTGAGTCGCATCGTCCGCAGTGCGGGCCAGAAGGCTGAGTGCGCTGTTCTGGTCGGCGAACCTCGTGGCCTGTTCGGCGATCATGCCAGCGGATTCGTCAAGCTCCGACATGCGACTGGTTACTCCCTGATTGGAAAATAGTTTTGATTACTTGCCTTCGCCGCCTGCTTGCAGGGCCTCCTTGGCCTTGCCGAGGATGTCTGGCGGAGCATCGATTGTTTCGCTGACGATCTGCGCGATTCGCTCCCCACTAATCGGGTTCAGGTCGAGCTCGAGCTTTTTGGCTTCAGCCAGAAATTCCTCATCCTTCATCACCGCGTCGAAGGCGTGACGCAATGCTGCCACGCGATCAGCTGGGACTTCCGGCGCCGTGAGATAGGGGCGCCCCATGGCAACCGGGGACGAGACGAGCTTCAGAAGCGCGCGCTGCTCCGGAGTTTTGCCCAGCTCATCCATCAGCGGCACATCCGGGAAGTCTGCCTCCCGTTGAGCACCGACCTGCGTAAGGACGTTCAGCTTGCCCTGCTTGATCCAATCCGGGTGCTCGGCCAGAAAGCCACGATAACTGGCGCCGCTGCGCGCCGCAACCTCGCCGCGCTCCATGGCCATATCGACCTCCTGGCTGCTCGTATAGCCAAGGACGATCTTGAATTTTGTACCAAGCACGGAATTCATGACGCTTGGATACATATAGGTGCCAGAGCCTGTGCCCGTGGCGCCGGTGATGATCTCGAGCTTCATCACGTCATCAATGGTTTTCACGCCGGATTGGGCCCATGAGACCGTCAGCAGATTGCTGATGCCGGTGGAGCCGAGCCACTGGAACTTGCGCGCATCGAAGCGCACGCCCTTTCCGTCGAGTACCTGGTGTGTGGGGATGCCATTGGAGACGGTCGCAAGGGTGGTGCCGTCCTTGGGCGCTTGTGTGAACATATAGTTGGTGGCAAGCACATGGCCACCGCCAGGCATGTTCTTGATGACGAACTGCGGTGCGCCGGGCAGATATTTGGGCATGTACCGCGCGAGCGTCCTTGCCGCCAGATCATAGGCGCCGCCAGGGCCGGTGCTGGTGACGATGGTGATCGTCTTGCCCTTGTAAAATTCCTCCACCGTCTGCGCCTGCGAGGAAGCGCCTCCCGCGATGATGGCAGCGGCCGTTACCAGGGAGCGTATCCGTCCGGTCCTGAGCATGTGTCCTCCAATTTTCTTTTGTTCGTTTTAAGCGCCACGGATCGTATCTGCCACTGCGACGGGATCATCCGGCAGTGAATCGCCGCGCCATGCGACGTGGCCATCCGGGCGCACCAGCACGTGCTTGCGTTCGTATAGGCCTGCGATCTGCGGATCATCGATCGGCGTTGAGCTGACAGGAGCGCCGCGATCGGCAAGGGCTGCTTCAAGCGCACTCCCATCTGCGCCACCGAAGTTGAGCAAGTGGAATCCGCGCCCGAAAAGGTCAAGCGTTGACTGTCCTTCGCTAACCCAGGCATGGGGTGCGCGGGCACCGGGCCAGCTTGTCGGGTGATAGACGCTGATGTCGTTAATGGGCTCTGGTGTTCCATCGGGACAGACGATGGCAGAGTTGGCATAGCGGTATCCGAGCGCGATTCCATCGGTGATGAATTTCTTCGTCTGCTTCGAAAGGATCGTCTCGCCCATTTCCTTGCGTGAACGCGCACCAGCCTCCGTATCCATTGCAATTTCTGGATGCGGCTTCAGGGCGCGGTCATTTGCATGGCTGGCCTGTGCATTGCCGACATTGCGCAGAGCCACAGCGCGACGCTCTGGCTCATAGGCGTCCAGCAATCCGCTGCCACCCCAGCCCTTGATGACGGCTTCGAGTTTCCAGCCTAGATCCCAGATATCGCCAAGGCCTGTGTTGAGGCCAATGCCGCTCGCAGGATGATTGAGGTGGGCGGCATCGCCCGCCATGAAGACCCGCCCGCGACGATAGCCCGTCGACACGACATTGCGGGCCACCCAGCGGGCGGTCGAGATGAATTCGTGGGGAACGTCGTCCCGGCCCACTGCCTTGCGAAAGAGGGCTTCCTTGTCGATGCCGTCGGGATCGTCATAGGCAGCCTTGTCGCGTATGCCGAGGCGATAGAGTTCGCGGCCATCAAGCAGGACGAGATTGCGCCATGCGCCGCGTTCATCGACGAAGGTGATGAGGGCTGCAGGTCCCTTGTCGTGGTACTTCCACAGCTCGGGCGCGCGCATGAAGATGCTGACGTGATAGCCGATCTGCTCGGCACCTTCCCATTCGATACCGAAAGAGCGCTTGATCGGGCTATGGCCGCCGCTGCAGTCGACCACGTAGGCAGCTGCAACAGTCAGCTGATCATGGCCTTCCAGCAGAGTCGCGTGAGCAAGGACATCTGTGCTGCGCTCTTCGAGGCTGTCGAATCGGCAATGGTAGAAGATCTTCACGCTGGCGTGGCTGCCAGCCGCCTCACGCAGTAGCGGGTCGAGCCACAGCTGGTTGCAGCGTTGGGCACGCTCGGGACTGTCTTTCGAGGGCGCCTTGCCGCCATGGCCCGGACGCTCGATACGGGCAATCTCGAAGCCGTTGAGACCCGTGCAGTAGAGTGCGGTATGGGGGAAGCCCTCGGGCGCCGCAGTTTTCCTGATGTTTTCTGCAAGGCCCCACCGGCGCATGAATTCCATGGACCGGGCGTTGATGGCGGAGGCCTTGGGGTGATCGGTTTTGGGTCCGTTCTGCTCGATCAGGACGCAGTCAATGCTGCGCATGCCGAGGTCGTGGGCAAGTGCGTGGCCGACTGGCCCGCCGCCGACAATCAGGACCGAGGTTTGAAGTGTTTTCGTCATGTCATGCCAGTCCGTCGTATTCTTCGGTCAGCAGATCGAGGCGTTTGAACACCTCCCGGTCCGTCACCACGAAGAGACGCGCGGTCTCTGACCCCGCCATATGCGAGAACCAGTTACCGTGCGGAATATTGAAAACGTCGCGGGGGCCCCATCTGATCGTCTGATCCCCGATCTGCGAGGAGCCATGACCTTCCACCACAGTGCATACAGCATGGGCAGAGGTACGGAAGGGCAGGGACTTCGTGCTGGCATCCACCTGAACAAGGTAACAGTCGAGGAAGGCCATGACCGGTCCGCCAGTCTGCGGATTGGCGTAGCGCACGCGGCGGGTTCCATCCTGGCGTAGGGGTGCGGCGGCGACAGCGGTGCGCGCCTGTGCCCAGGGATAACGGAACACGGGTGAGAAACCCGTCGGCGCCTCGCCGATTTCGGGCAGCATGGTGCCACCCACGAAGGCACTATCGGGTGCCCGGTTGGGAACATTGTTGGCTGGGCCGGGCTGGAAGACATCCGTCCCCAGATAACGATGCAGCGAGGCGTCGAGGACATCGAGCCAGACGATCGGGGCATCGCCACGATGTTCATGTTCGTGCCAGCACCAGCCGGGCGTGGTCACCAGATCGAATTCGTTCATCTCGCAAGCCTTGCCATCGACCACGGTCACGGCGCCGCTACCGGTGAGCACAAAGCGCAGGGCATTCATGGAGTGGCGATGGGGCCGGGCTTTCTCGCCGGGCATCAGGACCTGCAGGTTGGCATTGAGGTTGGTCGTTGTGCCTGCAGCGCCGCCAACGGCTGGTGAGTGGGGGCTCACCAGCATCAGCACGCGTCGCTCGACAGCCTCCATGCTGCGCACATCCGTCGCCTGACGGATCATGGGCTCGAGGACTGGCCAGCTCCAGTGGTGGGCGGGTTCCGGTCCCTTGGGCTTGGCGTGGGCGGCGCGGTTTTCCCAGAGCGGAAAGACATTGGCCGCAGCCCATGTCTGGCGCACTTCCTCATCGAGTTGGCTCGTCGACGACACGTTTCCTCCAACGCCAGTTCATGCTGTTGTGACGACGCTAGCAGAGGCGCAACGGGCCTACAATCTGCTGAACGTGCTTGCCTATTTCTGTGGCGCTTCGACCAGTGCCTTGGCGCGTGCAATGACGTCCGGTGGGGTATTGACGATGGCGTCGGCTATCTTTTGTGCGTCCTCGCCGGTGGAAGGGCTGATGTCCATCTGCGCCTTTGCCGCTTCGGCCAGGAAATCCGGATCTTTCATCGTCTTGTCGAAGGCTCGGCGCAGGGCATCGATCCGCTCGGGCGGCGTGCCAGGGGCCACGACAATTGAGCGGGAGACTTCCGTGTCAGCGGACAGAAATTCGAGCAGCTTACGGTCAGCCTCATTGCGGGCAAGCTCCATCAGGAGTGGCACGTCGGCGAGATCAGGGTGACGCTTCAGGCCGACCTGAACGAGGACATTGATCTTCTTTTCAGTGATCCAGTCAGGATGACCACTTTTCCATGAGGCCCAGGAGTTGGAGCCACGGCCTTCGACCTCACCCTTCTCCATGGCGAGGTTCACTTCATTGCCACCCGGATAGCCTGTTACGATGCGGAATTTCGTGCCGACGAGGGCGTTGAGGAGGGTTGGATAGAGGTAGCCCGCTGTGCCCATGGGGGCGCCAACCACCAGCTCGCGGGTCTTGACCTGCTCGATTGAGGTGACCCCGGCCGTGTACCAGGAGTTGAGAACATTGGGGGCGCTGGAGGTGTTGCCGATCCAGCGGAAGTTGCGGGTGTCGAATTCAACGCCCTGTGTCTGCATGGCCTGGGTGGACATCATGTTCTGCATGATCATATGCATGACTGTGCCGTCGCGAGGGGCGAGCTTGGCAAGCCAGTTGGCCGCCTGAATACCTCCGCCGCCGGGCATGTTGCGGGGCACGATGGTGGGTTCGCCTGGAATGTATTTGGGCATGAAACGGGCCAGCAGGCGGGCCCGATAATCGTAGTCGTTTCCGGCCGAGGTGCCGATCAGCATGGTGATGGTCTTGCCGCGATAGAAATCAGCGACCGACTGGGCGATGGACGACCCGGTTCCGGCGAGAAATCCCATGGCAACGGCTGCCAGAAAAAGCCCACGGTGCCTTGCCCGCATTTAACCCTCCCATCTCTATGTGGCACCGTTGACGGCGCTCACCTCCTGTCTGTCACAGGCTGTGTCGTTTGTCAGTAGGTCGGCGGCTTGTCCGGGCGCTCTGGATCGCTATGGTGACATCACAATCGAGAAAGGGGAGCGAATGTCGGAGCGGTTGGGTGTTGTCATTGTCGGTGCGGGGCCAGTGGGACTGGTCAGTGCCTTGAGCCTTGCCAGAGCAGGCATCCCCTCCGTGGTGCTGGAGGCGGCAGATGAATTTCCGATCGATCTCAGGGCATCGACTTTCCATCCCCCGACTCTGGACATGCTGACCGAGCTGGGCGTCGGTGAGACCTTCGTCGCCATGGGGGAGAAGGCGCCGGTCTGGCAGATCCTTGATGTGGAGAGCGGTGACCGCGCGGTATTCGATCTTTCGCTCATCGCTGACAAGACCAGACATCCCTTCCGGATCCAATGCGAGCAGTACAAGCTTACCCCCCTGCTGCACGAGGCCTGCCAGAAGACGGGGCTCGTCGACCTGCGCTTCAGCTCTCCCGCCCGCGAAATTGTCCAATTGAGCGATGAAGTGGTCGTGCGCTACGACCATCGCGGCGAGGCGCGCGAGATCCGTGCGAACTGGCTGATCGGCAGTGATGGGGCCCATAGCGTTGTGCGCAAGTGCATGGGCCTGCAGCTCGAGGGGGATACCTATCCCTCGGTCACCATCCTCGTGACCACGCCATTTCCATTTGACCAGCATATCCCGGGTGTCGCTGCGGCGAATTACCTCTGGACGCGGACGGACTCAGGTTCGCTCTTCAAGCTGCCCGGGGAATGGCGTGCAACCTTCTATCCTCGCGAGGGTGAGACAGATGATGAGTTCATGCTTGCGCCCGATGCGATCAACGAGCGTCTGCAGGCACTTGCGCCCTCGCTGTCCGGATACGACATTCGTGAAATTCGCGCCTACAAGATCCACAAGCGCATCGTGCCGAATTACCGCATCGGACGGATGATGCTCGCAGGCGATGCCGCCCATCTCAATGCCCCGACCGGCGGCATGGGCATGAATGGTGGCATTCACGACGCGATGAACCTGACAGAGAAGCTGATCCGTGTGATCCGAGGGGCCTCGCAGGATCTGCTGGACCTCTATACCCGTCAGCGCCGGCCGATCTCCTATGAGGAGATCATCCAGCAGGCCGACGCGAACCGCAAACGCATGGAGGATCGCGCACCGGGCCGCCGTGCCGAGATCCTTGCCAATCTGAAATCAATAACCGCCGACCGCGACAAACACATTGCCTGGCTGATGAAGTCCTCGATGCTCGAGGGGCTGAGTCGTGCTGCGGCGATTGAGTGAAGGGAGCCATCACATGACCGATGCCCGCAAGGCGCTCGCAGATTCGAACAATCTCGAGGATCTCCGCCACCGTCTTGATCCTCTTGATTTTATGGCAGGCTGGAACAAGCACGAGGCCTCGCTCTGGAAAGAGCCGCGCACGGCCTACAAGCCGATGATCTGGCACTGGGAGGATGCGAAAGCCGGTCTTGATGCTGCTGGGCGCCTGATCAATGCGGAGCAGGCTGAGCGACGCAACCTGTTCATGGTGAACCCGGTCGAGGGCAATCACTACGCCTCACTTCGCACGCTCGTGACCGCCTATCAAATGATCCTGCCCGGAGAAACAGCACGCACACATCGTCATTCGCCAAATGCCCTTCGCCTTGTTCTCGATGTGGCCGATGATTGCTACACGGTGGTGGATGGAGTGCGTATCGACATGAAGCCGGGCGATGTGTTGCTGACGCCTGGCATGTGCTGGCATGGCCATGGCAATGAGGGCAAGCGTCCGGGCTACTGGATTGACTTCCTCGATGTGCCGCTGGTCCAACTGATCGAGCCCATGTTCCTCGATCTCTGGGAAGGCCTTCAGCCGGTTGACAAGGTGACGCGGGAATCGGAATTCGTCTTTCCGATTGAGCAGACGTCAAAGGATTTGGCAGCGGCGAAGCGCGACGAGCATGGTCGGGTACGCATCGAACTCGATGCCCCATCCATGCCCACAACTGCACTCATCATGGAGAAGCTGACATCTGCGCATCATGCGCCGCCCATCCGCTCGACTGAGAACCAGATCTTTGCGGTCCTGTCGGGTTCTGGTACCTCGCGGATCGGACATGAAAGCTTCCGCTGGAGTCGGGGCGACGTCTTCGTAGCGCCCTCATGGCACTATGTGTCCCACAAGGCTTCCGAGGATGCGGTACTGTTCTGCGTTTCCGATCGGCCGGTTCATGAAAAGCTTGGCTTCCTGAGGGTTGAAGTCGCCGCAACGATGTGAGGCCTTTTG